>JBHIUL010000030.1:0-10407 GCA_042138315.1 Nitrosarchaeum sp. | reverse complement strand
TTTAATAATTTTTTATCAAGAGTTCAAAGTGACCAGTTCTTTTTTTAGAATTAGAGTTGATGGATCTGTTTGCTGCAATCTTGGTAATTTTCCAGGGTCTCTCAGAAAAGAAATCTGCCACTTCTTTTGAATTAGAATTTGACAATAACACGTTACAACCTCTAGAATCTAATTTCAAACAAAGTTCTGCTAATCGTGAAAGATCCTCATATGTGAAATCTTTGTTTGTATAGCTTGTAAAATTTGCAGTGGTACTTACTGGTTGGTATGGGGGATCAAAATACACCAAATCTCCTTTTTTTGCATCTCTTAACACTGCTTCAAAATCTCGGCATTTTATGGAAATACGGTTCGATTGTAAGATACTACTAACAGCATAAAGATTTTCTTCATTTACTATGTTTGGATTGGAATACTTTCCCAATGGTACGTTAAATTTTCCTTTACTATTCACACGATAAAGTCCATTAAAGCAAGTTCTATTCAAGAAGATTAGTCTAGATGTTTTTTCAATTTCGCTTCTTGGATTACTTTGACGAATTGAATAATAGTATGATGCGGAATCTTTTTGATAATTTTTTTCGTGGTTTTTCAGAGAAGCAATTAGAGCATCAATTTTATCTCTAATTGTAGCATATGCTAAAACAAGATCAGAGTTCAAATCCGAAATACTACATTTTTGACCATTTTTTTCCATAAGAATATGAAATAGTAAGGCACCGCCTCCAAGAAATGGTTCATAGTACGTACCAAAAGATTCGGGAAGATTTTGATGTAATATTGGAATTAACTGCCTTTTTCCTCCAGCCCATTTTACAAAAGGTTTTGGAGTAACTAAAATCTGATCGTATTGTTGCTTCACATGTAATTATTACATCATCACATATTGTCAAAAGAGACAATAAAAGATCACAACGTGTGCAATATTTTTTAATCAAATTTTAAGACGAGTTATAGAATACTCTAGAGATAAATAATAAAATGAAAAGGAAAGGGTTGAAGTTTTAGTCCCACTTTGACCAAGCGGCCATCCATCTGTATGTCCAAGTATTCAATTTACAACCTAGCGCTGTAAACGTCACTGACAAGACTGCACCCGCACCTGCACCCAGTGCTACTGGACTGTTATAGAATTTACCTACTTGAGGTTCTATCGGTGTCATGTATGGTGGCAATGTTGGTCTTGGATATTTGAATGCCGTTTCTAGTGGGTCTGCTACTGTTATCAGGTTTACCATGTTGAATAACGGTAAAGACATTCCTACCAGTACTCCGCCAAACAGTATCAATGAATGTTTGTTCTTCTTTGTCGCCCAATAGGCTAAATCAAGCAACATTGCTGATGGTAACCAAACTGGTGTTACAATGAAGTCATATGGATAACCTAATGCAAACCATGCACCTTTTGCTATCCATGTGTATACTGTCATAATTAGGGCGTAATACGTTGCTGTTCCTGGAACACCTGTGAATGTTAGGTAATATGTTGCACCTACACATAGCATCAAAGTTTGCGATATTGAAAATACCGTAAATGATGTCCAAGCCCAGTCAGTATAGAAAATGTAGTCTCCTGCGTTGATTGTTAACAGTGTTGAGTTAACTGCAACTACTACTATGAATAAGTAGTGAGTACATCGTCTTAGCCAGACCATTATCAAGTAGAATAAACGGTCAGTATATAAAATTTTAGAGTTTGGTGGAGATCGTTGGTTTTCTTAAAATAAAGTAAAAAGAAGAACTGAAGGATTTTCCTTCTAATGTCCAACAAATAGTACTATTAATACAGTACCTACAGCGGTTGCACCAAGAACAGCAGCAACTATACCGTTACTGTTTTTCTTAGAACCTTCTTCCATAACTTTGACACAGAAGAGGTAACCAATTGCTTCGATAATTGTCAGAACGATAAACGCAAAGTGACCACTGTTTGTTGGATATGCCCAAGGATAATAGAAATATCCTGCTGCAGTACCACCAAAAGTTGCTAACCAAGCTGCAATGTAAGAAATAGTGATCATACCGGTCATGTTTTCGACACGTCTGCCAATCATTCTTTCTACATCGGAACTAGATGCGCCACCTGCGCCACTTGAACCAAATCCTTTCGGAAGAGTCATTCTGGAATTATACTATTCAGAATCCTTTTAAATCTTTCCTAAATTACAGGCCAAGTACGATCTTCGTGATTTACTAAAATAATAAAAAGAGAAAAAATGTGCGTTTGCACTTTGTGTCTATGGAATTGCTCTGCTGTACAATTTGCCTTCTAAAGCCATCTTGTACATCTCTGCAACGTACGGATTCTCACCTGGAGTTTCTGCACCTAGTTCTACGAGTCGAGCATATACTCTAACTACGTATGCCAGTGCTCCCATGAATGCTACTACAACACCCATGTTAAACATCCAGTGATTTGGTACTGCAAAGATTTCCTCTACAAACCAGAAATGCCACATCTCATTGACTCCAATTGTAAACATGGTTGCAAGGTAACCAAGAATGGTCATCTTCAATCCAGTGTTAATTGAGTTATTTGGACCTCTGAGTACTGGTATTTTTCTATCATAGATAGCTGCTGCTGCCCATCCAAGTGGTAATGTAATGAAGTGGGAGTATAGCCACCAGTGTGCTGGTGTAAATGCACTATCTCTGATAGATGTCTGATGTAAAGAACCATCAACGAAGTTGTCTACTTCGACTGATGCTGCAGTGGATCCCATAGCAATGACGATGAGCCAGATTTTCTTAAGTCTCTGAATCTCAACTTCTTTTGGGATTAATGCGGGCATCTGTGCCATAAGTACCAACATGTTAATTCAAGATATAAAGCAAGGGTTTTTCAAATAATCAAATTTTATAAGATTTTTAATAAAAATATGACAAAATTAAGATAATTTTTTACATAAATAATGAAATAAAAGAAAATAATTATATCGTTTTTTTATCAATTTCAATGCTAATCATTGATGATTAACACATCTATAACAGATCGATCCTCGTTATCAAGGTAAAATATATAACAATGTGTATTATCATTCTGAATATTAGGACTATGGTCGAAAAAAAGATTTTCGTATTAGGACTCGCTGCTGTACTTGCATTAGGTACACTTGGATTCAACTGGGTTGATTCCATATTGCCAACTGCAGATGCACACGGTGTCCAAGCACAACTTCAGAGTCGTTTCATCAGAATAGAAGATGAAACCTTCAATAGACAGTCCCTACAAACTGGCGAAACATTAACTGTTAAAGGTACGTTAGTCAGTCTTGTAGAAAGAGATCTAAGGGGATGGATTTCCATTTTCTCAGAATCCACTAACGCAGGTAACAGATGGGAAATGTTAGCAAGAGATCCACCAGGAAACGTCTTTGACATTTCAGGTAACTCAGTTGTAGAATATTCACTATCTGCAAAAGCACTTGAAGCAGGTGTATACCACGTACACACCCAACTCAATGTAGCAAAAGTGGGTCCAGGACTAGGTCCAGGTCAAACAGTTGTCGTTGAAGGAGAGCCAATTATCAAACCAATTCCATATACCAACATCGCATATCAATCAATCATCATTGGTGTTGGCTATGTAATCACGTTTGCAACACGACCCTGGCAAGTAATCTAAACATCCAACTTTTCCTTTTCATTTTCTAAATTGTTTTTACGGTTATCGTAAAGAATTCCAAATAATTAATCAAGTTGTAACTGTATGAAAATATATGCTAAGTTTTCAAATAAAAAAAATAGATATTTTTCAAAGTTATTTTTTTGGGGATGTTGAATTTCGTAATGATAAATACAAAGTAAACATACAAAATCAAAAAAGAGGAAAGGTACTCAAATTACCATTTGGGATTAGTTCAAAAAAAGAAAAGATGATTGTAAGAATAACAGGATCAAAAGACTTGTTTGTTGAAGATTATCTACCGTATTGCGGAGAGTCAGAATGGCTTGAAATTGATTCTGATGAAATCACGTATTTTCTTGCTGACCACCAAGACCAGTTTGACACAATTGAGATAATGGATAACTAGAAAGGACTTTAAATAATCCTCAAAAAAATCACATATATGATTTGGCCAGGAACTGGAGATCCTTACAAAAGAAAAAAGACAATACAGTTTTTGATTTTGAGTGCGGGTATAGGGGCCATTGCAGTATTAATTACAATTTTAGTAGTAAATCCATTCATAGGTGAACAACCACGTAATGCATGTATTAATGACATTCAAAAAAATTGGAGAATATCATTTACTGTAGAGATTTATGTTGACAATCAAAAAGCAGACATCCCAGCTAATATTGGTTTTATGGAAGGAGGTTGTCAGAGAGCAATTTACACATTAGGTAATGATGGAACGGTTTATGCAGAATGGAAAGAGGATCCTCAATTTGAGATTGGTCACTTTTTATGGATTTTTAAATTTCCTCTAAGAGACATGGATGAGTCAAAATCAAAGGTATATGTCAATGATAGGGAATCAGACAACTTTATCAAAACGCCACTACAAAACGGATATCATTACAAAATGGTATTTACTTCAAAGGCGTATGATACAGCAAAAGACAAGGACTTCTTACCTCCTCAAAATTAACCAATAGATTAAGAAATAATCCCAAGTCCAAATTGAATATTTAGAAAAACAGATTTACCTAGAAATTTTAAAAATAATGAAAAGAAGAAAGGAAGTTATTTTACCAGTATTTACCGTTGTCTGGAATTAGACCGATACCTTCTCTTTCAAAGTGTCTGTCCAATTCATCGACCCATCTTTCACGGTTGTCTTTGTAAGCCCATCCGTGTACACGTAACCAGAATGAGATAATTCCAAGTAGGAATATCGAGAACATTATGGTTCCGAAGATGTAAATCATTACATCATAAAATAATGGATCGTAGTTTGGTCCTAACTGACCTGTAAGTGAAGACAGGATGCTTAGGAAAGTTCCTATGATAGGAGTCATTGTATATTTTGGCTCTATTTGTGCGATATATACATTTCTTTTATTATCAAAAAGTACGAGATCAGTATCCACTAGAAATCATAAAATAAAATAAGAGAAAAATAAGGTTTGTTTATCCTCTTCCCATTGCTGCGTATTTGCCGGATCTTCCTCTAAGGAAAAGTGCTCCTGCGATACCACCAAATACTGCACCTGCAATTACTGATGCACCAAGTACACCACTTGCATCAAGATAAGGTGTTCCTGATCCAGATGCTGGGTTAGCTTCTGCTGCTTCGATTCTTCTTCGTTGAATTTCGAGAGCTTCTTCTAATGTGTAGGATCCAGTTTGTCCTTCTGAACCAACGTTACCCATGTATTGTGCATATGCAACCAGACCTGGTGCATAAGTACCAATGGCGAACACAGCAAGTAGAGATGCTGCTAAAAGTATTTTTGTATTCATACAGTTTACCTGTTCGTTGTGATGAAATTGTACATATTTAACTTTTATTCTAATCCTCAAAAATCAGATTTTGTGTACGAGATCCGGAATAAGTAACGTTTAATTTTGTTTCATAATCAGCGGAATTATGGGACGATTACATACACATAGACACGGAAAATCACACACAATTAGACCAGCTACACTTCGTGCACCATCTTGGATCACATTAAGTCCCAAAGATATTGAAGAATTAGTTGTAAAGTATGCCAAAGATGGACTAACACCAAGTCAAATAGGTCTAAAGCTCAGAGATCAACACTCAATTCCACTCATTAAACCAATTACAAAGAAAACCATTGGTCAAATATTACAAGAAAATGAGCTTCAACCAGAAATGCCTGAAGATTTAGACAATATTGTAAGAAAGGCAGTTGGTCTTCAAAAGCACCTAAAGACAAACAAAGGAGATAATAGAAATGTTAGATCTCTTGAGTTAATTGAAGCTAAAGTACACAGATTGTCTGTATACTACAAAAGAATAGATCGCATTCCTAAAAACTGGAAATATAAATCAGTAGTTGCTCAGTTAGAGTAATGACAAAAGATCTCGATGAGTCTCTTTCATTTTTCAAAGATAAAATTTCAGATTGTATAAAGTCTGGAAAATCAATTTCAGTTACAACTCATATTGATTGTGATGGATTAACATCAGGCAGCATAATCACAAAAGCTCTAATCAGAGCAGGTGCAAATTGCACAGTTAGAACTTCTAAAGAATTTAGTAAAAAAGTAATTGATTCACTAAAAAAAGATTCAAGGGATTTCCATGTAATTACAGATCTAGCCGGGGGTTTTGCAAATAATTTAGATGAATCATTAGGAGATAATTGGATAGTATTAGATCATCACCAAATATCAGAAAAGGAGCAAGATAATCAAAAAGTCATCAATGCTTGGAAATATGGTATTGATGGAGGTACAGAAATTTGTGCAGGTGGAATGGCATATCTTGCAGCGATGGCATTAGATGACAAAAATTCAGATTTGTCGGCAATAGCTGTTGTTTCAGCTTTAGGAGATAGACAAGATCAGGGTGAAAGAAAATCATTTATTGGAAA
Source organism: Nitrosarchaeum sp. (assembly GCA_042138315.1). Lineage (GTDB taxonomy): Archaea > Thermoproteota > Nitrososphaeria > Nitrososphaerales > Nitrosopumilaceae > Nitrosarchaeum. The sequence continues at coordinate 3,897 of JBHIUL010000030.1, read as the reverse complement.
AAATTTTGAAATTGCAAATACCGCAAAGGAGGAGGGTTTAGTTGAGATTGATTTGGATTTGTTATTAGTTGGTAGAGAAACAAGACCACTTCCAGATGCTCTTGCATTTACATCACAACCATTTATCGAGGGTTTAACTTGGAATAGAGATGCATGTCTTTCACTTTTGAATTCTTCTGGAATTCAATTAAAAGAAGGAGGACGATGGAGAGTACCAGCTGAGCTAAATGATGAAGAAAAAAGATCAGTCATAGAAACAATCACAAAATTTACCGCCGGAAAGAACGCAACTGAGATAATGTCTGAATTAATTGGATATACCTATACATTTCCTAGAGAGGATAAAAGAAGCTTTTTGCGTGATGGTAGAGAATTTTCAACAATGCTCAATTCGTGTGGAAGAATTAGCAGATCAGGAGTTGGAATCGCGGTTTGTATGGGAGATAGAAACAAGATCCTAAGAGAGGGCGAAGCAATACTCACAGATTATAGAAAATTGATTAGAGAATACATGAATGTCTTAACAAATGAAAGGTGGAGAGTTTCAGAAAGTAAGACATGTGTTATGGTAAATGGTGAAGGAATAGTTCCAGAAATGATGACAGGTACAATTTCATCACTAATTGCAGGGTCTCCAAAGAATGCCGGAAAAATTGTAATTTTGAGAACAGGTGGGGAAGAAAATACGATAAAGTTCTCATCAAGAAAATCATTCGGATGTAAGTCAGAGATCAATCTAAGCGAGTTAATGAGAACAGGTGCTGAGAAATTTGATGGTGTTGGCGGAGGTCATAATGCAGCAGCAGGTGCAAAAATAACTAAAGACAAATTAGATGGCTTTCTAGATTATTTAGAAGTAAATGTCGTTAACATGTCAAGTACAGGTAATTCTCAATAATCTATCAAAAGAAAAAGCAGAAACTGTAAAAAAAGCATTAGAGCCAGATAATGTAAATTTTCCAAAAGGAATGAGTCTTTATGTTGAAAATATTGATAACAAACTTGTTTTTAATTTTGAGAGTAAGGAAAATATGAAAAAATTGATTGGCACTATAGATGAAGTTTTAGAACATGTTCAGGTTGCATTAAAGGTGATAGAATAATGTTAGATCCAAAAATAATCAAAGATAATCCTCAAGTTATTAGAGATATGCTAAAAGCAAGATCAGTTAAGTTCGATTTTGATGAGCTGATAAACGCAGATCAAAAAAGAAGAGAATTCATATTAAAAACAGATGAGTTAAGAAAAAAGAAAAATCAGGTAGCATTAGAAATTGCTCAAAAAAAGAAAGGGGGGGAAGATGCATCACAAATTTTATCTGAGATGAAAAATATTTCAGCAGAACTTACAAAGTTGGAATTATCGCAAGGAGAAGTTGAAAAAAAGTATTCAAGTTTAGCATTGACTATTCCAAATTTGATTCATGAATCAGTACCAGTTGGAAAAGATGAAACTGCAAATAAGGAAATCAAAAAGTGGGGTAAAATTCCCGAATTTAGTTTTAAGTTAAATGATCACATAGATATTTCTGAAAATTTGAATTTAGTTGATCTCGAAAGAGCTGCAAAAGTAGCAGGTGCAAGATTTTATTATCTAAAAAATGATCTTGTGCGATTAAATCAATCACTTATTCATTATGCATTAGACTTTCTTGCTGAAAAAAATTACTCTCTAGTACAACCACCATACATGATAAATCGTCAGTCTATGGAAGGGGCAATAATAGCTGATGATTTTGAAGAAGTGATATACAAAATTGAAAATGAGGATCTATACATGATAGGAACATCAGAGCATGCAATGGCTGCTATGTATTCTGATGAAATAATAGAAGGAAAAGATCTTCCTCTAAGATTTGCTGGAATAAGCCCATGTTTTAGAAAAGAAGCAGGAGCACATGGTAGAGATCAAAAAGGAATTTTCAGAGTACATCAATTTGATAAGATTGAACAATTTGTTTTTGCACGTCCAGAAGATTCTTGGAAAGAACATGAAAGGATGTTATCAGTTGCTGAGGAATTTTATCAGAATTTAGAAATCCCATACAAAGTAATGCTTCTTTCATCAGGGGATATGGGAAAAGTTTCTGCAAAAACATACGATATAGAAGCATGGATGGCTGGACAAAACGCATACAGGGAAATTGTTTCCTGTTCAAATTGTTTAGATTTTCAGGCAAGAAGATTAAAGATCAGATTTAGAGATAAGACCAATGAAGAAACACAATATTTACACACATTGAACAGTACACTAATTGCCACGTCTCGGGTTTTGGTTTCAATAATGGAAAATTTTCAAACTAAAGATGGGCATATTGCTATTCCAAAAGTTTTACAAAAATACATAGGCAAAAACATAATCTAGTAACATACCCTTATATTTTGGATTCAAAGGTCGATAATAATTGGCACGTAGAAAAGGACGAGTAAAGGACAAATGGCGAGAAAAGAAATGGGTAACAGTTAGCGCTCCAGATTCGTTTAACAATGTTCCAATTGCATATGTACCAATTACTGATGATGAAAATGCAGTTGGTAGAGTACTAGAAGTAACTCTATATGATATTTTAAAAGGAGATCCATCACAGCATCAGTATAAAATTTACTTCCAAATTAACAAAGTAGATGGAGATAAAGCTACTACCATGTTTAAAAGATATGAATATTCCAAAGAATTTTTGCGTAGTTTAGTTAGAAGAGGTTCATCTAAAATTAATTTCATCATAGATATTAAAACTAAAGATGGGTATATCTTTAGAATCAAAATACTTGCACTTACACACAGACAACTCAACACATCTAGAAAACATGCATTGCGATTAATTGCAAGAGATGTAATTAACAATACAGTACCTCAAATGACAATTGACCAATTTGTTCAAGCTACATGCTACAGTAAAATTAATTCAGACATAATGGCTGCATTTAAGAAAGTCATTAGAGTAAGGCATGTAGGTCTTGAGAAAGTAAAACTCATTAGAACTGCTGAAAAAGAAATAGCATTACTTGAAGCCTAAACGTTAATCGCGTTATAACAGATAATGGTTGACAAATTAGAAGTAACAATTGATGTAATCATACATGCAACAGAAGATATTTCAAAATTTTTAAAATCTTTTGAAGATATTTTTGAATTAAAAGATGCGTGGACAATTGAACAGACTGTTGGTCATTTTGAGAATCCAATATCTATAATTCATGTAAAAATTGAAAAAAATCAGGCTCAAAAGTTTATTGAAAAATTAGTAGTAATGCTATCAAAAGATCAGATTAATGAGTTGGTTGAACAAATAGAAGAGAGAACTGTAGATTCCAGACTTCACATAAGACTAGACAAACAAGAATTTGTTAATGGAAATTTAACGTTTAGAGAAAAAGATGCAATAAAAGTAAAAATCCACACTCCAATTTACAATAAGAAAGATACAGTCAAAATATTCAGTAAGATATTCCAAGTTGCCAACTAGATTAAATAGGAATAAAGAAGTAAATCAATTTGGGAATGAGGAGATAATAGCCGCTCCAGTCTGAGCGAAAGCTTTGAAGACGCCGCGACGAACCGACCCCATTTTTGAATTGATTATCAACAGTTTTTTCACCAAATCCATGGGATTATTTTAAATACGGATAAACGTCGCGTTCTTTTGTGGCAGATTACGACGTCATAATAGCTGGTGGAGGATTAGCAGGAACTATTGCGGCACAATCCGTGTCACATTATTCTAATCAGGGATTAAGAGTTCTAGTAATTGATAGAAGTCCTTCAAAATTACCTGGACTGAAAAGTGTAGCGGGTTGGATTTGTGGTGATGCAGTTAGTAAAGAAGCTGTAGACTATATGACAAACAGAATCAAAGTTAGTTGGAGTGATCCAGAAATTGAACATAAAGTAAAAGG
>JBHIUL010000029.1:0-10418 GCA_042138315.1 Nitrosarchaeum sp. | reverse complement strand
TAAAAATATAGTTATTTTGATTTTATTTTATCATGAATTTGTGCAAGGATTAATTCTGCCTTGTCTTTATTTTCATAAGTGTCGGCAGTTTCATCCATAATAGTATCAATTTCATAACTTTTGTCTACCAAAATATTTGCAACATGATCATCTAATGTACCATTTCCAATTAGATAATATGCAAAAACGGTATTCTTTTGACCAATTCTATGCAATCTATCTTCAGCTTGTCTATGAATTGCAGGACTCCAATCAAGTTCTGCAAAGATAACATATTTTGCTCTAGTCAGATTAATTCCTACGTTTCCAGCTCTTAGACCAGCTATCATTAGTTTTGACTCTCCTTTTTGGAATTTGTCAATGCTAGCTTGACGTGCTTTATCGGATTGTCCACCAATGATAGAAACAGGTGAAAACTCGCCAAGACTTTCATGTAATAATTTATGAATTACTTTATGATGACAAAACACTACAACGCTTTCTTCAATCTCCATAATGTTTTTAACAAAATTAATTACATGAGGTAGTTTTGCAACGCCTGCAATCTGTCTTTCACTTTGAATTGCTCTTTGGTATGAAGCTGATTTGTCAAAAGCTGTTTCAGCGTCTTTTTGTTCTTCTTCTAATTTGCTCCATATCTTTCCTAGTTCATCAAAATAATAATCAGTGTCAGCATCGATTACTTCTTTGTAACGAACTTTATCTTTTAATTCTTTAAGCACGTCAGATTTTTTTCGTCTAAGCATAACATGTTTTTGTAATTCGTTTCGAAGTGATGCTCTTTTGTTTTCAAGTACAATTGCTTTGCCTTTTTCATTAACATAGCAAAAATACTCACAAAATTCTTTAAAACTGCCAAGCAACCCAGGTCTCAAAATATCTACAATAGGCCAAATTTCTGAACCACGGTTGTAAATTGGTGTACCAGAAAGACCAAGCCTATAAGAAACAGAAGGTAGTGCAGCTAATTTTTTAACAGCTTTGTATTTTTGAGTTGTCTTTGATCTGAGATTATGAACTTCATCACAAACAATTGTTTTGATATTAAGTTTTGATAAATCGCCAAGACGTTTGTAAAGTAATTCATAATTTATTATGTAAAAATCAGTCACAGGAAGATCTTTTGATTTTCCAGTTCTAATTATAGTAGATGTAGAAGATTCAGAGTCAACAATTCTTCCATTCCTACTCTTTTTCTTCATGAATTTAGAAATTTCACGTTCCCAGTTGTTCAGTGTAACTAATGGAGCTACAACCAATACAGGAAAAGTTTGTTTTTCAGTTGCAACATAAGATAGTGTTTGTACTGTTTTTCCCAAACCCATTTCATCTGCAAGTAGTGCGTTACCAGATGATTTTAACAGAAAATCTAATCCTTCTTTTTGGAAGTTTAACAATTTTCCTCTAAATTGTTCTCCTGCCTTTGCACGGCGTAGATTATATTTCACAGGAGGGAGTACAGGCTTTGGAGTGTAAGTTTTTACAATTTTTCTTTGCCATGCAGATTTTGATAAAATTTCTAATGGATATCTATCCATGATTAATTTGATTTGAGTTACACTTTCAATACTATCTGGAATTATTACCTCATTGATATTTTCACCATACCATGCCTCAGGAACAAGCCTAGAGATCATACTCACAGCACGTTCGCCAGTAATCTTCCAACTCCAAATTTTTGAGTATTTGTCCAAAACATACTCTAATGTTCCAAAGTTTTCCATCGATGTCGCCATAATTTGTCGATAGAATGTTTTTTTGCCTTATGAATCTTGATGTTTTCTACGATCAGACGGCTAATCTTCAAAAATCTACAATAGTTAAAATATGAATGAATTATTTGATATAGGCACTAAAATTCAGGTAGGTATTATACAAGTTTTAGATTAATGAGGCTTATCAACAGGATGAGGATTTGTATTTTCATCATGACAATCACAATGACAAAGATGAGTCTCATGATTATTTACACAATCAATACATTCGTAGTGTTTTCTTGATTCACATGAAGCACAAATCATACTAACTAGTAGTAAAATGAAGATAAATTTGTATTTTTTCTATTTGATATACTAGTATTCTACTTCACTTCTTTGGAGTAGTTTATCCGTTAGATCAACATATCCTTGAGGATCAAGCTCTTTTGCAAATCCTTTGTCTATATTTATAAGATAAATCGAGTGTAAGTGAGCATTTAAGATATCATTAGAGGAAATTGGTGGATTTTTATAATATCGATCACATAAAGATTTGATTTTTTGGATATCTGATGCGGTTCTGGCATTTGGTGGAATGAGAAAAGTTTTTGGAATTGGGATCAATCCTATCACTGGAGTGGCCAAAGAGAACTTAGAGCAATGTTGACTATATCTTGCAATTTTACTCATGATTCTTGCAGTAAAATAATCAATTGTATCCATAGCATGGTCCGGTGGGGTAAAACCAGTTTCAATTTCAACAATTGTAGTACCATCGCCTTTTTTAGCAAAAATATCACATACCAAAATATCAGAGATTTGTTTTTCAACTTCCACTGAATGGCCACGAGCTATTAGATTAGATGCACAAATTAGCTCTAAAACAGAATGGTTGATTTTTACAAGATTTTTTTGATACATTTCTATTAATTGTTGACGGACAGAATTGAGTTTTGGCAGATCATTCTCTTTCAAATTTTTAGACAACCTATCAGTTACATCATAAACATCATTACGAAATTTTTCTAAATCCATGTATTGAGAATACTGGAATACCGTAGTTTAAGAACTTGATAGTGTTTTAGAACTTGACAAGTCTATTGGAAAAAGACTTACTGATAACCAAGATTGATACAATCGAGCCGACTAGAACCAAAAGAGCAAGAGAACCAAATTCAGGAATTATGTGAGTTCCAATAATTTCAAAAGATGCTTTACCAGATGCAGGGTAATCTAATTGAATACGTCTAGTTTTAGAATCGCCATCTAGTTCGATATATTCTACCATTTTACCATTCGTAGTTACAACAAAAACAGAATCAACACCAGATGAAGATTTAGAATCTAAAATAGATCGTGGAATAGTAAATATTACTGATTCAATACTTTGTCCTTTCATATCAAGAGTCATTGTTTTTGTATCAGAATTTAATTTGCCTTTTGTACTAGCGACTTGACCAGATGTGATTTGATATGGAATACAGTAAACACGGTCATTATTTGCCAAAACAGAAATTGCATTAGACTTGCATTTATCAGATGGTTCCACAGTTGAAGAAACTAGAGTGAATTTTGTTTTGAATTGTCTAGTTTCAGCACCACTTTGAACCTTTAGAACATAATCACCATTTTGTGTCCAAAGTGGACTGGCAGTACTTAGCTCAAAAGAAAAATTGCCATCAGCATCAGGAGAAATTTGTTGAATAGTTACAACGTTCCCAATAGGATTTGTCACAACAGCAAGTATTGGTGCAACGTTGTTTTGTGGTTTTAGATATCCATTTACCTTAATGATTGCATTGTGATTATAAACTTGGGAATCGGTCCAGACAGTTAATGGGAATAGTTCTTTGTAAAGGTCAAGTTTGTAGGATGGTATTTGGACACAATCAATACAGGCTGTTCGTGGTTCTGCATAGGATGTGCCAACTAAAGACAAAGATACGGTAAGAAATAACAGCATTCCAGTTAAAATAGATGGTCGCACGCCATATCGGCTAGATCATATTATTTATAGATTTTTAAGAAATGGTACTTTTTTCTCAAAATTCAGATAAAATACTTAAAAAAGATCACACAGAGACAAACTTTTTTTCATACTTTGTCTTAACAAGAGAAATTTAGAATTCAACCAATGCGTAACAAGGTCATTTTTCTAGGGTTACTTTCAATTTTAGGCATGATGTTCATTCCAACCTCAGATGCCGTACTGTGGGATCTTCTAATTCAAACAAACATTGATACCTCAAATCAAGATGCACCAATAATCTCAGGCATAATTACAGACCATGCATCAAAGCCGGTAAAAGATGTTCAAGTGAGCATAAGAACTGGGCATGATTCAGCAATTGTGCATACAGATGAATCTGGAAAATTCAGACTTGAATTAAGTAACATCAAAAGAATAACTGGAAACTATTTGGTAGACATAGTAGCAAGCACAGCAGATGGGAAAATCGGATACACAAACACAGAATTTCAAATAATTGGAGAATTCACCAAAACATCAATCATTGAAGGAAAACTTTCAACTCAAGAGGCAATAAAATATCTGTATGCAGATCCAAATTCATTTGAAAAGGATCCAATAGGATTTATTTTGTATAATCATTATCAAAAATTATTACAAGAATACTATGATACAATAAATGAAAAAATGCCAGAATATCAAAAATATTTCGATGAACAAACAGTAGAGAAAACACCTACGGCGGAAAATCCAACATGGAGTATTTTCACAGGAGAAACATATGAAGAGTATGTAAACAGCCTAGAACCTACAATTAGAGAAACAGTAGTGAATCAGCTAAATATCACAATAAACATATTTGATGAAGCAAACCAAATTAAAAATAGTGTTCTGGAAAACGGCGGTACAGAAGATGAGGCAAAATCAGCATATCTAGAATATATTGCAATATCAAAAGAAACACTAGAGAACTTTGTATACAATGCTAGAACATCAAATGATTCAACAGAGCAATTACAAAATGTGCAAATTACATCAAATGGTGAAAACATAATCATTCAATCAGATATTGCAGGAATAAAAATAAAAATTGGCGGGGATGGAACAATATTTGGAGCCAATGTGAATGGAACAATTGCAGAATTCTTTGTAGATGAAAATAAAAATATTCAAATAAATAATTTTGAAAATTAATTTTACAAACTCACTGATCATTTCTACGTACGCCTTATAATCAAAAAGATATCAACATAATCAATGCAAATAGACATACCACTACCATGTCCATCATGTGGAGGAAAGATGTATTCGGTAAGTTACGAAGTAACACTTTCAATCCTTAAAAAAAGAAGCTGGCAAGTTTGCAAAGAATGTAGCTTTGAAAGGAATTCTGAAGAATTTAAAAAATCAATCTGCTGTGCATAACGGCATTTTTTCATTTTTCTAAACAAATTTTAATAGAAATTAGGCACAAAAAATAGAATTGAAGATATATCACAAGTCAACATGTATCACTTGTAAAAATACAATAACAGAGATTCAAAGGATGAGTGCAGATATTGAAAAAAGAGATTTTTTCAAAGAGCCATTTTCAGAAAGTGAACTAAAAAAAATCATCAAAATGACAGGAAAAAGGCCATCAGAGATTCTCAGAAAACGTGACAAAATGTACAAAGAATTAGAATTAGATAAAAACAAAAAGTCTGATGAACAACTAATCAAATTAATGGTGAAATATCCAGGATTGATTTTGCGTCCAATCATCATAATTAAAAACAAGGCAGTTATCGGAAAGATAGATGTAAAAAATCTAAAATAATCTATGTTTCTTGTTTGAATATTCGAATTGCTTCCAAATGTGAACAGTTTGCTTTTAATCCCTTACCGTGATGAAATTTATAGAAATTTTTGAATCCAGGACATTCACAAGTATCAGATGTCACAAAATATGATTTCTCAGGATCTGAAGAGGATTTTATTTGATACAGATCATCATCCACTTTAACAACGCCGCCAGATTCAACTAGTTTTTTGGCTTTTCTGATAGTGTTAGCACTCATAATGTAATTAAGAAGTGCTTATGTTTTATTCTTTAATTTTTTCATTACTTTAGACCAATCTACATCATCAAGATTACCCTGAGATAACGCATTTTCGTAGAGTAATTCAAAAACCCAATTAATGATTTCACCCCAAATGGCTTTAAGAGAATCATCATCAGTCCAAACTACACTTGCCTTTACTGCAGTCATTGCTAAGATATTGTTGGCATTTTTACTAGGATGTTTGTTCCATTTTTCTATCACCCTATCACAAAATTCTAAAATTTCATTTTTTGACAATACAAGTTTGTCAGGATCAAACGTATTTTTTACCATGTAAGATATAACAAATAGTAGTAAATTAGAATTATTCTAGAAACTAAATTCAATTAAACACATGTAGATGTAAAAGACAGAATTAGGCATAAAAACACGAATTCATGTGGTTATAATACATATAATTTTGGACAAAACATACTGCAATTATTATAAACTGAGTTGATCATTTCTGTTTGTTGGCTTTAAAAAAATATGTAGCTACACGTGCAATCACAATGTTCGGAGTTTTAATGATCACGTTATTGATCACAATTGCGTTAGTAGGATCAAATATGGACAATATCTTAAAACAAGGAGTTGTTTTTCAAGTTAGATCTGAAATTACAGAAAATCCAAAAATTGCAGAAAGTTTTTCATCAGTAGATGAATTTGAGGCATTTGTTCAAATTCAAATTCAACAGAGAATCAAGAGTTTAGGATTAGATGAACCATGGTATTCTCCACAGAGAATAGGATTAACAATGTATAAAATATTATTTTTAGATTTTGGTCATGCAACATTTCTAACTAGTGATGCAGGATCATCTGATGTCAAAGAAATTATTTTAGAAAAACTACCAAGGACTATACTACTATTCACAACTGCAACCATCATAATATCAATAGTAGGAATATTTCTTGGATCTTTAGCAGGTAGTAAGGTAGGATCAATAGTTGACAGAATAACATCTAGTTTTGCAGTAATTAGTTCCAGTTTTCCTGTTTGGTGGATAGGAATGTTAATGATATTTTTGTTTTCATTTGTATATCATATTTTTCCTGCAAGAGCGACTCCATTAATTCCATCATCAGATCCAAACTACATAGGAGCATTACTTTATCACATGACTTTACCATTAATTACAATTGTAATCATAGGATTTGGAGCATGGGCATATCTAGTTAGAAATTTCATAGTGGGGATTATGCAAGAAGACTTCATAATTGCAAAAAAGACAATGGGTATTAATCAGAAAAAAATAATCTATTCTCACGCGTTAAAAAATGCAGCACCACCAATAGTTACAATTTTGGCATTGAGTCTTTCCGGATCACTTGGAGGAGCAATAATCACTGAAGCAGTATTTGATTGGCCAGGCATGGGCAGATTATATTTTGAGGCAATTACAGTCATGGATCTACCTGTAATTATTGGGGCCACATACATTTTGACAGTATTTTTCTTGATCAGCATATTTGTAGCAGATTTGCTGTATGGTTATTTTGATCCTAGAGTGAGAACAGGATGAGCAGCATCACACCACAAGAAATCAAAGCAGAATTTTTCAAAAGCAAGATGGGAATTGCAGGAATTGTTATTTTATCAATGTTAATTTTCACATCAATTGTCGTAATGATTATAATTCCAGTAGATACTTTTAGAGAATGGAATAACCCAGGTAATTGGATTTCATATCCCAAAGTTGCAATACCAGTTTGGGTGAACTGGTTTTTGAGTGAAAAAATTCCTGAGCATAAAATTTTAGATGTACCAAATATCGAACACAACAATGTAGGAGACATATCATTCATATCTCATCAGTTTGGAATAAATTTTGATTATGATGATTTCCCAAAGGATTTCATCTATGAATTTTCTGCAAAATATTCAGGAACACCATTATTACAAATGGAAGTAATACGACCTGACGGCATACAATTAAAAATATTATCAACGTCGTTGCCACATTCAAATTCAAAATTAATTCATAGTGAAAGAATTTTTTCGACAGATGACATGATTAGAAAAAACCTATATTTACAGCAAGACAGTTTTTTATTTTCTTTAAATAATTTAACGCCTGAAGATATTATTTTTTCTAAAACAGGAAAGCATGAACCACTAAAAGGAAATTATATTTTTTTAATTAAGATGTATGGGAATGATGCAGAAAATGAAATTCCAGAATCAAGATTAATCATAGGTGGAAAAGCATTTGGGATTATGGGGACAGACGAGCTAAGAAGAGATTTGGTAGTAGGTCTGTTATGGGGAACACCTTTAGCACTTTTCATAGGATTAGTGGTCGCAATAGCATCAGTAATGATGGGATTACTATATGGGGTGTATGCAGGATATAGAGGAAAAAAAACAGATGAAGTCATGATGCGATTTAATGATGTCATCTATGCGCTTCCAGCACTTCCGTTTTTAATTATTTTATCAGTTACAATTAGCAATAGTATTTTCGTATTAGTTGGATTCTTGATGGTATTTGGTTGGGTAGGAGTAGCAAAAGTTGCAAGAAGTATGGCATTGCAAATTAAAACTAGAGGATATGTAGAAGCAGCAAATATGATGGGTCAAAAAGATTCAAAGATAGTATTAAGACATATTTTACCACAATTATTGCCGTATGCATTTGCCAGTATTGCCATATCAGTACCAGCAGCAATCACTACAGAGGCAGGGCTTAGCTTCTTAGGGTTAGGGGATCCTTCATTTCCAACATGGGGGCAAATTTTACATGATGCAAACGTATACGGGGCAGCATCAAGAGGATTATGGTGGTGGATAATGCCACCAGGGATAATGATAGCCATAACAGGATTGGCTTTTGTCTTTATAGGTAATGCATTAGATGTGATTGTAAATCCAAAATTAAAACGATAATAAAACTAGAGAGTAAATTTTCGAATTAATTCAATAGCACTATCATTCAATTTTATAGAATAGCAGGATGAATTTTCATCATTAATTGCTGCCAACTTGTTAGCAAAGACTTTTTTGCTGTGACCACCTTCAGATGCTTTATCTGATTCATCAAAGCAAATCGACATTTGTTTCATGTTTAGATTATTTTTTAAAAGAAACGCAATAAATTTTTTGTAATTTTCAGTATCAACCCAGTCTATGTTTTTTTCTTTACTTAATCCAATCCATACCTCAATCGAGTTTTGATATAGTACTTTTTTTCGTAGTTCATCTAATGACATTGTTATCGACTAAAAGTCTGCTCTTTGCATTTTAGAACCACATCTAGGGCAACTTCCACCTTTGTGTTTGTTATTGCAGACTAGACATACATAACGGACTGTAGTACCGCCGGAGTTTGAGCCAAAGAAACCACCGCCAGATCCAGAATCACCATAACCTTTCATACGGCTCATGTATCGTTTTCTTAACAACATCGGAAATGCTATGAAAATAGCCAAAGCAGCCCCAAGACCATAAGGAAATGGAAGAACCATCTGAAGGCCAATACTGATGGCCAATGATGCAAATAAGAAAATCAAATAAGTCTTATAATTAAACAATTCAAGGAAGGTACACCCAAAATACTTATAAAGTTTTGTCAGTGTTTTTTACTTTCTCTTCAGCAGTATAGATTATTTTGATTCTAAATTACAGATAATTTTATTGAATTTCCATTACTATCCCAAGCAGAAACATCATCATCGCCATAGGGGGATTTTACAATTAATGTCACTAGCCCAAAAAAGTTTTGAAGATCATCTAGTGATGGTTCTGCCGGTCCGCTTGGATGTGAGTGAATCATTCCAACATAGCTTGTATCAAATGGCAAAAAAGATTGAGGAAATCCAGCAAATGTGGATCCAGAGTAATTATGTGGTGGAATTGCCAAACCATCAATCAGTATGTTTCCTTGTTTTGACTTGCCTTTCAAAATGAGAATACACTCATGAGGATGTTTCATTTGACAGTAAGACAGAATGCTGTCTAAGACTGTTTGTGGCAAAGTAACTTGTCTTTCAAATTGTTTCTTTTTAAAGAGCATAATGAAGCTTCAGATTAGAACTAATTAAATTTAGTATCAGAAATAGCATAAACAGTATTAGAAAACTTTCTAAGTTTAATTTCAATTTCAGATATTAAAGTAGCAATATTAGAAAGGGATTCGTCAATCTCAGATTGAAATGTTTTAATTTTTAATTCAGAGTCATTTTTGTCAGATATTGCATCATTTAGATTTTGAGTCATTTCAGATAATTCACCAGAGTCAAGTTTAGCCATTTGATTTCGAATATGTTGTCTTTTATCTGCAAAATCACTAGCTTGTTTGATAAATCCATCCAAAGATTCTTCAGTTTCAGTCAAATATGAAAAAGATTTTTCGGTATCTTTTACAGAGATACTACCAGATGAAATTCCTTTACGCACATTTTCTATAATTAGTATTATAGAATCACGGTTTTTTGATTCTAACACCTCAAACGGGTCTTCAATTAATTTAGACAAAAGATTTTTTTGTTCTTTATCCATTGCCGAGATATGCTCATATCTACCAAGAGGTCTAGAAATTTTTGTAAATTGTGAGTTAACTTGATCTTTCATTTGATTTTTTTGGATTGTTAATTCATCTAAAAGTTGTTCCAATTCTAAAAATTTTGCATAATTATCAGAAGTTTTTATTTTTTTAATTGAATCTT
>JBHIUL010000028.1:0-10551 GCA_042138315.1 Nitrosarchaeum sp. | reverse complement strand
CAATCATGAAACTAGAAAATAGTGTAAATGCTAACATTGCTGAAAAGATTATGGGTCACAAAAATGGACTTGATGGTGTCTACTTTATGCCAACTAGACAGCAATGCTTCAAAGAATTTGTCAAGGGAATTGCCCAACTCACAGTTGATGCCAAAGAACGCCAAAAGATCCAAATCAGTGACCAATCTCAGAGAATTAATGAGTTAGAAAAGGCAAGGGAGATCACCCATAGTCTAAAACTAGAGAATCAGGAGAAAACCAAACAAATTGATCTTAAAGTAAATACTATCAAAAATCAGGCAAATTTCTTTAGTGATCAGTTACGAGAACAAAAACAATTCATTCAATCAATGGAAAAGAAATTATCAGAGATGGCATGTGAAATTAAAGAATTGAGGAAAAAGGAGAAATCATACAAAGAATCTTAGATTATTTTAAAGAAATAAAAAACAAGGTCAAAAAAGAGGAAGCCCAAGAGATTGAGCAAAGATAATCATATCCACATAGAAAATGAGAGAAATTCAATACGAGTTGCAAAAAGACGAATCACCGTAAAGAATTATTAAAATTGGTTTGGGACAGACTAGTTTTTGAGCGGTTTTAATTTTGATTGAAAATTAGGACATGTCATAGAAAGTTTTTGAAAATTCTCAAAATATCAGATTTAGGCGTTCACGACTTTCCAATTTTGATGAAAAAGTGGTGATTTTTGATGAAAAAGTGGTGATTGATAAGGAAAATTAGGCACAAAATCTTCATTAAAATCACCATTTCCTCAAAATCCTATATAATATCGTGAATGCGTGATGATGAATGAAATTTTGGTGAATTTTTTTGATTTTTTGTTTAATAAAAAACAATAAACTACTATGTCCAAGTTATGCGCGTGTTAAACGCGCGCAAAAATTAGCGGTAAAATAACACCTTCAAAACAAACAAGAGAATAGATAGTTATTTTATTGTTAGAAATAAAACATGGAATGATATGATGTTAATTAGTCACATCATGGAATGTACTATTAGATAAACAAAAAATGAATACATGTGATAATTGCTCTTATCAAAAACATAGTAAACTAATTGAGATAAAATTAGTATACATAAACAGATCCAACCGGTTGTACTTCAGGCGTAAAATAACACAAAATGGGTTGGATTTATGGTTGGATTATACATTATTTTATGCCTAAAATCCAACCAACCAACTCATTTTCATAATATTCTGGTTGGGTTGTACAGGTTGTAATTGGAAAAAGAATGTGATAAGAATATTCTTTTAAAATAACAAGAAACTGTTATGCACAAATTATACACGTGTTAGATACATACAAGAATTTATGACAAAATAACACCATGATAAATGTGATGGAGTTTGGTATTGCATGAATTACAATGAGAATTTAGAGATTGAGAGAAAGTCATGAGAGGGAATCGGCAATAAGACATTATCTACAAGATTATCAGAACATGTATCTGAAGGAATATTGGAAAAAGAAACATTTCCAGAGGTTCCTCCCCGTGTAGAGTACAAGCTAACCAAAAAAGGTCAAGAGCTAATTGAATCAATTACTGATCTTTTACAATGGATGCAAAAATGGTCTAGTAAATGACTATGGGAAAATAAAACATAACAGCAACTCCTACAAGAACAACTACCGAACCTATTATCTCAAATTTATCTGAACTTTTACAATCTTGTCATTTTATTTAGGATACCAACTTTGGCACAAAAATGTATGCAAGTAGTATGATCTCTAGCCTGCCTAAAATCATGAGAAATCCCACAAGAACCTTTGAAAACGCGTCCAAGTCAATGTCGATTATTCCAACTCCTAGCCCTGCAGTAGTTATGGCACCAACTGATTCAAAATAAGAGTCAGTGAGATCATACCCATGACTATTCAAGTGATATGCAACAGGAATTGGGGCTACAGGAAACAGTACAATTAGAATCAGTGCAACCCATATCTCTTTTCTATCCTGTGATGGAATTTTTTGCCATTTCTCTTTTTTGAAATATTTCCCAAGTTGGCATACTTGCTGTAGACGAAATATCTTAATTCCGCCAGAAGTTGAAAATCCACATCCTCCAATTAATATTATGACAAGCAACAATATCATTGAGGCAGAACCCATATCACTCAAATCAATTATTTGAACTCCTGCAGTCGTACTTGCAGCAATCACAGTAAATACAGAATCGATTGTAGTCACATCAGTAAATAAGATAAATAGCAAAATTGCACCTGCTAGCACTGCAAAATAAATGCCAACTTCACTGGTTAGTTTTATCGACATGAATTTTTTTTGAACAAACGCATAATGCAATCCAAAAGGCAAAGCACCAAGAATCATTCCTCCCATCAAAACAAAATATTCGGGAATGCTAAGAGTGTCAATAATTTTGGAATCTGGCATAAATCCGCCTGTCGATAATATACTCATTGCCAATGAGAAATTATCCATGATATTTCGCTCTCCAAGATAGAACATCAGCATTGCAATGATTACAACATATATCGAAAATACTATTGTAATTGTTGCAAATAGCTCACGCAGTTTTGGAATTTTTCCCGATATGAATCCCCTCATTGTCAAAAGTTTGTTTTCAGGATAAAACGCAGTCATTATTAGATAGATAAAGCTCAGTCCACCGACAAACTGGCTGAAACTCATAAAAAATGTGAAACTGTTTGGAAGGTCTTCAGGTGTTGAAAATAATGTGATTCCCGCAGTGGTAAATGCAGACGCACTTGAAAAGAAGCTGTTTCCAACCAAGGTCTCAAAGGACACATCACCATATGGCGAAATGTACAGGTAAGGGATCATGCCAAACAGCACCAAAACAAAAAAGCTTGCAAATACCATAATTGCAGATCCACGAAGATTCAGCGGATGTTTGTCCCCGTATGAATTTAGGAAAAATCCTGTGATTAAGAGCAATGTTGACATTAAGAATATGCCTGTTGCCACTATTGTCTCATTTAGAATTGTAGATAGTATTGATGGAATCAGCATCAGAATTCCTGCAAACTGCGTCACAGTTCCAAGATTCCACAAGATTGCCTTAAGCGAGTAATTGCTAGATGATGCAGATATTACTTTTTGACGAAGCAGATTCAATATTGTACTTTGATAAATCATGCCAATTATTCTGCCATTATCTCCTATGACGGCAATCTTTCTTACGTCATTTTCTCTCATGATCTTCAATGTGTTTTGTAATGTATCGCTGTGTTTGATTACTATCAAAGGAAATGTCATAATGTCATCCAATCTTGTCTTGATTGGGTTTGCATACTGTTCTCCAATTTTTTTTAAGATGTCTTGATCTGTGACAATCCCTATCGGAGTGTCATTGTTATTTACAACAATGATTTCATCTTTGTCATTTTTTTGCATTATGGCGCAAGCAGTTGACATTGGAGTAGAATCTAAAAGTTTTAAAAAAATTGAGCTCATGTATTTAGAAACTTTGTTATCTAAAACATTGGTCACAGGATTTTTGCTTGCATGTGACATGTTTTTGTAGGTTTTTTATGAATAATAAGTCCTTTTAAAGAAATTTGTCTAACTTCGTTTAATTTTTCCTATTTTTGATACTACTAATTCTTATACCGATTTACACTATCTGTCTAGATTTAAGTTAGAGTAATTTGGTATTAGGTTGTCTTATCTTGCTGAGAATAGTAACAAACATATGAATTTTCAAGAGTTTGCAGGACATCATTGATAGATTGACTTTTGATGATGCTCTGAAAATTGGACTAACTACAAGATCTGGATTGTCTATCAGACTATGATTTTTTTATACTTTTTTATTTATTACGAAATTTTGATTTTCGCTTGAAACGTAGGTGTGTGCTGCAACAAGGACATTTTATCCCTTCATATAACAAATACACATTACATGATGTACATCTTTTAGTATTGTCTCCGTATCTATTTTTTTCAGATCTATGTCTTTCACAAATTCCTCTACATGTCATGTTGAATTTACATTACATTTAGGACAAGAATTTGATTTTTTTGGAATATATGAATAAGCATTATCACAAATACTGCATATTTTTGTTATAACTAGAATCACAAATTATAAAATATGTTTTTTATTTTAAATCTGATTGTGATTCTATTTTTTAGTTCTATGAACATAGAATTTGTCCATATTGCCAAGAATCTAATACATGGTTTTTCTTTTTTTATATTTTAGTAACAAAAAATCTCACAGTTACACATTAACTATACAAAATAATTTCAAACTATTGTGCATAATATTCCTGTCTTGATGATTTAAAATTATGAAATTATTCACGATTTATTGTAATCAAATTGTATAACAGATATTTGTAATAAGAATGTAAATTCCTCTGATGTTTTAAATTTAGTTGATTAGTTTCAGCTAATTGAAAACAAATGTCTATTGTAATTACGCAGTGTAGTCATAAAATTACTGAAATTGAAGGAGAGCAAGTTTGTAAAGACTGCGGTATGGTCATGGGCTATTCAGAAATAGAAAGTGTGTATGATTGGAAGTCTCATAATCCAGGGTTATTTGGAATGGCTGATTTGTATTATTTAGTATCCAAAGTGGCAAAAAATCTGCATTTGCCATCATATGCTATTCAAACAATCATTCAAACGTCTTCTAAACTAAGAAAAATGCAAATAACAAAAAAACAAGCTATCCTTTTTTCCATAGTGTATTCTTGCAGGATTCATAACATTCCAAGATTATTAGAAGATATTTTCTATGAATTGGAAAAATCTTCTGGGAAAAAAATCAGATATTCTGAAAATTCTCTTTTAAAATTATTAAATAAAATATCCAGCAAAGTTACTGATTCAGAATTATTTATCAGTCCTCCTAACAAAGAGTATTATCTACAAGCGTATCTTGCAAAAATTCAAGTAATATTATCAAATGATGTGGATGAACAGTATTTTGAAATTATTAGGGTTAGAGCATTAAAACAAATCAAGAAAATGCATTCAGATCCTAGTACTGCAGCTAAAGATGCCATACTACAAAACACAAGTAGAATCTTGAGAACCAAACTTCGTGAGGTATTAGCATGAATGCAACTATGCTGTTGAATTTACCTATTAACAAACTCGAGAGTAGCCCCTGGCATTTTAGAATAATGTATGACGATGATTTTGATTCGCTTGTTAAAGAAATCAAAAAAAATGGTTCTGATGCAATTGCACCGCCTATTGTAGCAAAAATAAACAAGAAATACTATGTGGTGGATGGCCATTCTAGAATTAGAGCATCTAAAAAAGCTGGGTTACAAGAGATTCAATGCAAGATCGTATCAACAATCAAAAATTTATCTGAACTTAGAATACAGTCATTTAAGCTAAACAAAGAAGGATATTCAAATCCGTTATCTTTATCAGATATGTTTTACGAAGATTTTCAAACATTTGAAACCATAGAAAAAATAGCCAATATTTACAATATAGATAAAAGCTATGTGCAATCAGTACTGAAACTTAGAAATTTACATGATGACACAAAATCATTGATTAATAAAATAATTGATACTGCAAAAAGAAAATACCAATTTGTTTTACAACAACTTACACCTGATCATCTATCAATGCTTTCTGAACTTACTCCATCAAAACAAGTCGAAGTAGTGGATTGGATACTTCGAGATATCATATATGGTCCGTCAGATGAATCACTCGTATCAATTCCAAGTATCTATGAGATAATTGAGGAGATCTCTCAATTAACTGCGAATAGAGAGAAAAAGACATACAAAAAAAGAAACAACAAAACATCGTATTCCAAAATAAGAGACATTCCACTTGTTTGTAGGTGTGGGTCCCGATTTGAAATTGATACAAAATCAAATTCAATTTTTGAATATGTTGAACAAAACAGTATAATCTTGAAAAAGAAATTTGCGAATGATGACTCTGCAGTAATCTATTCCTCCAGAACAGTTTGCCAAGATGATCTTATAGAATTAATTAAAACATCAAAGCAAGAAGTCAGAGTAGTTGTTCTAAAGGATAACCTTGTATGAGAATTGGAAATAACGAAAAAATCATTCTTTCTCTAATGAAGAAATACAAAAAATATGATGAAAAAGAACTCCACATATTATTTTTGTATGCTACTCAAAAAAAGGCAAGAGTTGATGTAATATTTCACTCCATGAAAGTCAAAGGAATCATACATGAAAAAACAAACAAACCTTATTTTTCTTTATTAGAGGGCATTGAATTGCCAAATACAATTATTCCTAGGGAAATTTTAGAGAATTTAGAGAATTTAATGCCTATAATTAAAATGGGCAATTTAGCAAAATCTATTCTTTACGTTCTTTTCAAAACTGAGAAATGCTCTTTACAATTCATTAGTTTGTTTTTCAAAGAATCAGTCAAAAATATATATGCAATCATGCAAAGATTGGAAGAAAAAAACTTTGTAACAAGCTATCATTCAAGAATAAAACATGTAGATGTGAATGGCAGAAAATACAATCCAAAATATTATCTGTTAACCGATCTTGGAAAAACATGGTTATTAATATCTGATAAGAAAAAACTAGATGTCAATTATATTGACAATGCATTGGAAAAACTAGATGGTGAAAGAAAAAAATTGGTTTCAAAGTTTTGATACATTAAAACATGACATCATGTTTCGATGTTAATTTAAAAATATTAATTGGTATTATTTACAAATTGAATTAGTTTATTGGAGTCAGTCTTAATCACAAGGCTTGTAATCCCATTTGTTATTGGTGGCTTGGTACTAAAATCAAGAAACAATTCACTTGTTTTATCAACTGGAATTGTTTTATTGTTTGGAGAAATAATTACTCCCTTTAAATCTCGGACATGATAAGGAATTGATTCCGCATTAAGATCTTGTGTTCCATTTACATAAATATTAGATATTGTAACATTTTTTAATCCATAGTTATGTAAAACAATTTCTATTGTATTTGGATTAGTGTTATTTCGAAACATTTCTACAAATTCAATTAATTCTGAAATTTGATCATCTCTCATGTTGATTGATTCTTTTACAGTTACAGTATCTGCTAGAATTCGTTGTTGTGATAAACTAACATAAATTCCAAGTCCTGCTACTACTATTGAAATTACTATTATTGCACTTATAATTTCACTCACACCTCGTCTCTTCATGATTTTATTACACTCTCAACTTTCATTGGTTTGATTATGGAAAATCCAGAATCCGTAGATGTTGCATTAATTCTTATACTATATACATTTGAAACTGTGAAATTTCCACAATTTGGATTACTCTGAGTCATGAACAGTTCTTTGGAAGTTGAATTGCCTGGAATTAACATGTCTCCAAAATTATCAAATTGCAATACAAAATCATCCCCACTATCAAGCGTGGTCTTTAGATGGATTGAATTTATAGAATTGGTCCCAGAATTATGTATTTTAGCCTGGAAATAACATGCACCATGAATGTCTTTTTCTATTTTTAAATCTGTTATTTTTAATGCGGTTGTACTCAAACCTGCAGTCAACACCTGATTTTGTACGTTGTATAATAAACTCCCTCCTGCAACTGAGATTCCTATTAAAATCATAATTGACAAAATTGGGGATATTCCTCTTTTTGTTATCATCTATTCATAAGAGTAAAAAATGTGCATATAAGCAAAAGATAATGGATTAAGATGAATAATGAAATTTTTTGACAACATAAAAAAATCTCGGACTGGAACTGCCTCCTTTACAGAGCAATTAAATAACATATTTTCTTCTGGCGAAAAATCTAAAACAGAATCCAAAATCATATTTCGTCTAGAAAATCTGGAAATTAATAATCTTGATTCATATGATATTTTTTCAAGCTACGATGTTGGAGAATGTAAAGTACATATTTGTAAAGACAATACTGGTAAAACATTTTATCTTATTTCTGAACCTCCGATTGACAAAATTGGAAAGGCGATCTATACAAAAATAATGCGTTTTCTATACGTTGCACTGCCTTCTGATGTTGATAACATACCGTCTATGAGAATTTTTCTAAAAAAGAAGATTATTGACATTAGTAGAAAATTAAAAATGGATCAACAGACAATCCCGATACTTGATAATTTATTATATTATGTAATGAGAGATTCTTTTGGATATGGTTTACTGGATGTTTTAATGAATGACCAAAATCTTGAGGACATATTAGAAGAAAGTTATGACAAACCAGTTGGTGTAATTCATAAAAAATTTGGCGAATTTGGTATATTGGACACTAACATACAATTTAATTCATTAGAGTCATGTAATGCATTTGTACAAAAACTAGTACAAAGAACTGGTAAGAGTATGACTGCAGCTGTACCATATATGGATAGTATGACAAAAGAAGGTCATAGAATTGCAGCGACATTTGGAAAAGAGGTTTCTCTACCAGGTCCAAATTTTACTATTAGAAAATTTAGTGAAAAACCATATACGATAACAATGCTATTGGAAATGGGAACAATTAACCCACTAATGGCAGCATATGTTTGGACTTTATTAGATTCTAAGGCATTTGTTCTTGTCATAGGCTCTACCGCTGCAGGAAAAACAACCACCATAGGAGCATTTAGTTCATTGATTAATCCTCAATTAAAAATCACTACAATAGAAGATACCTCAGAGTTAAGAATAGGACACACTCATTGGCAGAGATTAATCACAAGGAAATCATCCAGTATTTTATCAGACAGATATGAAGTTACAATGAATGAATTAATTAAACTATCATTAAGATCTAGACCTGATTACATCGTAGTTGGGGAAGTAAGGGGTGAGGAAATTTCTTCATTAATACAAGCAGTTGCTACAGGACATGGTGGATTAACAAGTTTTCATGCATCAGATTCAAGTGCTGCACTTGTCAGAATGCAAAGTCCACCGATGAACGTGCATCTAAGTGGACAAATGCTCATATCTGTAATATTAAGACAAAATAGGTTAGTAGATCCTGATGGAAAAATATCTCGTAGAATAACTGAAGTAACCGAAATTATACCAGAAAACAATAGAATCCGATTAAAAAAAGTCATGGGTTGGGATCCATCATCACTTGAATTTTATCCAAATGATGTTACAGAACTAGTAAAGAATTCTGAACGTCTTAAAGAAATATCTATAATCAACGGATGGACAGAAGAAGAATTAACAAATCAACTAGTTACAAGAGTGTGTTATCTTTGCCAAATGCTTGAAAATAATATGAAGGATTTTGACATAGTTACAGACGAATTAAGCAAGTTCTACTATGATCCATTAGAAAAATACCATTCTGTATTAAATACAAAGTCTCTTGGAGAAATCAGTAATGAAAAGATCGCTTCAAAAAGACTGGCAAACTTAGGCCAATAATGCTTGTGGTAAACAGGATTACAGAAGAAAATTCGGGAATTGACACTGAAAGTGGAACCTTTTCAATTATGAATCCATCATTATTTTGTCCTATTACATACAAATTATTGCTATCAGTCCTTAGATATCGTATCTTGTAGTCAACTGAAACAACATCAATCTTTGTATTACTGTTTGTCTCAATTAAGTGAATTACTGAGCTTGTATTGGTGTTGTTTACAACAAAAAGATAACTTCCATATTGCAAGTATGGCCCATAATGTGGGCTGGTTGATACAGATACGGGAGATGTATTTTCATACTCGTCAATTAAAACCTGATCATTATCTTGATATTTTTTTATGGCTGTAAATTCAGCAAATCCCCCTCGTTCAGGTCTGATTTGAATCTCATTCCAATGTAAAACATCATCATAAACTCCAAGATCATAAGGAATTTTCAAATCAAGTACTAATGGTTCTACAATCCCATCTTTTAATCTCATAATCTGATTGTTCATGTCTTCTATCTCTTCTATCCAATAAACTTCGTTATTGTTTGATGTGATATCCATAATGATATTTCCCCGTTCAGCTAAAAGATTACGAGATTTGCCATCAAGTGAAATTTTCCAGATTTTGCCATTTGATTCTGACACAAACAAAGAATCGCCTACAGAAATATGAACTGCCGATTTTAGATTTTTGACAATTTTTTGATAACTTCCATCTTTTTTTGACATTTTAATAATATCTTGATAATCACAGATAACATTATTGATACATGTGTCTGAAAGTACTGCAAAAAAAAGATAGTCTGAGTTTTGCTTAAGTTCGGTTGGAAAAACAAATAATTCATCTGAAATAGTTTTAATTTCAGTAGAATCTGAAAACATTATTCTAGTATCTGCTAACCAATATGGTGATTTTATGGAAATGTCTGTTTCAAAAAAAAATATTTTGTCACCTGATGGAAGTAAATCCCTTATTACTCCTAAATCATTATCTAATATTTCACCTGAGGCGATTTGAATACTTGCAAATCCGAGCAGGGTTAAAAATAACAGTATGAAAAATTTCATGGTTAAATAAAAAAGGGAGTTTACACTCCAGATACTTTTATGATTGTTTGTACTCTTGCATCTCCGCCATCAGCATTCTTTGTGACAATGTTTACCACTAAATTATC
>JBHIUL010000027.1:4913-10556 GCA_042138315.1 Nitrosarchaeum sp. | reverse complement strand
TTGAGTTTTTATCTTTAGAGTATTTCAAAAATAGATTAGCAGCTTGTTCAATTTCGTCTTTTGAATCTTTTCCTTGTCTAGTTTTACATTCAGATGCAAGCATGTACAAAAGTGCAGATTTTAGATTATCAGTATTTTTAACTGAAACAGCCTGATTGAGAAACAAATTATGAGCAGTGATAAATTGTTTATTTTTCAAATGGGTTAGTGCAACTTCACAATTAGTCTTTAAATCCAATACCAATCTACACTTTTTTTTATTTTATAACATTTTGTAAATATCTTCAATTATGGATTTATCACAGCACGGCCAACAATTTTACGAGCCTTTAGATCCTCTAAAGCAGAGTTTGCAGCATCAAGAGAGTATCTTTTTGAGATCATTGGGTTAATGCTTCCTTTTCTAGCAAGATCCAACAATTCTACCATATCAGTATAATTTCCAGTATATGCACCTTGAATAATAATAGATTTTAACGGAATGGTAACAAGGGATAATTCCATCGAACCACCAAATAAACCGACTAAAATAAGATTACCCCTCTTTCTTAGAACAGCTAATCCCATTTTTGCAGTTGGTGGAGCATTAACAAAATCAACAACGCTATCTGCTCCTTTACCATTACAAATAGAAATAATTTTTTGAGATGTTTCCGGATCCTTGGAGTTCATTACAAAATCAGCACCCATCTCTTTTGCAATTTCTAACTTTTGATCATCAAGATCCACACAAATTATTTTTGATTTTGTAATAGATTTTGCAATTTGCACACCCATCAAACCCAATCCACCAGCACCAATGATTACAAGAAATTCAGGGGAATTTTGATTTGATTTTTTTATTGCATTGTAAGCTGTTAAACCAGAACACGCCAATGAAGTTGCAGATTCAGGATCAACTCCATTTAATTTTGCCAAATATTTGAAATGTGGGATTAAAGAATAATCAGAATATCCACCATCTTGAAAAACACCAAGAGATTTTGGAGTATCACATAAATTTTCATTTTTAACTTTACAAGCTGGACATTCACCACAACCAATCCAAGGATAAACTAGAACTTGTTCGCCTTTTGAGAAACCCTTTACATTATCTCCAAGTTCTTCAATAGTACCAACAATCTCATGACCAGGAGTAACAGGATATTTTACACCTCTGTCGGTAACTTTCATAAATTTACCATCACCTAGATCATAGCCACCCTCCCAAAGATGCAAATCACTGTGGCATACACCCACCGCTTTGACTTTAACCAAAACTTGGTCACCTTTAGGGTGTGGAGTCTCTATTTCTATAACCTTCAAAGGTTCGTTAGGACCTGTAATCCTAGCAGATTTCATAAATTGACAGTTCAGCCTTAACAATATAAGAGTTGACTGGATATGAGAAAAAAATAGAGCCCCTAGATATTATTGAATAAAAAGAAGAAATAATCTGTGAGTGAAGAACAAACTCCTAATAGTATTTCACAAGCACCAGTGAATATTCTGTTTAACCCATCAACAGTTGTTAAAAAAGATGTGTGGGATATTGATCTTATTCAAATTTTAGATTTATTAATAAAAATTCTTGAAAAAAGTGGAAAAAAAGATCTCAGAGTTGCAGGGATGGCAGCACTGTCATCTTCATTAATTTATAGAATGAAAGTAGAAAGTATTTTTGCACTACAACGTGCAGCAATGGAAAAAAAGCCAATTAGGCAAAGAACAGATGTAGACATAGAATTAATCGATATACCATATAGACATGAATCAACATATCCTGTTTCATTAGACGATTTATTGGGGTTGTTACAGAACTTGATTGGAACTATAGCAAATCCACAATCTAGAAGAAATAAGTTAGAAATCGAACCAATAGAAGCTCCAGATTTTCAAGAATTTTTCATTTCGCTTGAAAGCATTATTGGAAAATACGAAGATCTAATCATTAAAAAAATTTCAGGTTTAGGATACGGCATGTTACAAGACATCATAAAAGAACTTGATCAAATAGATTCCATTAGATGTTTTTTTGCAATATTATTTTTAGCCAGAGATCAAAAAGTAGATTTGGAGCAAATAGAAGACGATATCAAAATTATTTTGATAAAAGAGAAGTTAACAATCTGATCAAAAATGAGGAAAGGGTTTCTTTAAGTATATTTTACAAGGAAAAATAACAATTGGCAAAAACTGGAACAAATGATGAAGCAACTGCAAGAATTGAGGCAGCACTTTACTCTGCTGGAAGACCACTAAAAATAGAAGAACTAATCAGAGCTTCAGGCACAGAATCAAGGACAAAGACGTTTGAATTACTTAACGAAATTATGAAAAAGACAAAATCAGCATTTAAAGCGCTTGAAATAGTAATATTGCCAGACGGATCATATGTATTCCAATTAAAGCCAGAATATAGCTCAACTATCAAAAGATATGCATCAAAACCCATTCTTCCAAACGCAACTCTGAAAACATTATCATACATTGCATATATGCAACCAATTTCATCAAAACAGCTTTTAGAAACAAGAGGTTCCGGAGTATACGAACATCTCAAAGAGCTACGACAACTAGATTTTATCACACATCAAAATGTAGGAAGATTAAAAATTTACAATACGACTGAGAAATTCCAAAAATACTTTGGAATACAAGGAGATGTTGAAAATCTTAAACAACGATTATTCTCAAAAGTAAGAAAAACGGCAAAGATGTCAGAATCAAATATTTCACCAGAAATGATTACTAAACTAAGTTAAGCCTAAATTTTGCGTTTTGTATAAATTAGAGTACTTGAAATAGTACTCGTGCGAAAATCAGTAGAAAATCTTGCAACTAGTAAAATAACTGGTGGAAGAAGACACCCTGCAAGAATTAGAAGAAAGTATGAAATTGACAGATACCCAAACGAACCAGTGACTGGAGCTCAAGTTACAGTTACAAGAAGAGTAAGAGGAAATAACAATAAAACAGCTTTGAAAACAATTGATTTTGTAAACCTATCAACAGGAGATTCCAAAGTAAAGAAAGTTAAAATTCTCAAAGTATTAGAAAATTCTACAAACAATGATTATCAAAGAAGAGGCATCATTACAAAAGGTGCAATATTAGAAACAGAAGCAGGAAAATGTAGAGTTGTTTCTAAACCAGGACAATCCGGAACAGTTAGTGCAGTTTTAATCAAGTGATAAAATGAAAGATTACGAGCATGTCGTAATCTGGTTAGATTATTTCAATAAGACATTACCAAGAGCTAAAGGAAGAAAATTAGAAAAAGAAAAATGTGTTTTTGATCCATCACTAAAAGAATTAACAGAAGCTGCACAAGCAGCTGGATTTGAAATAACAGAAACCGATGAAAAAGTAAGATTTCCAAAAAGACCGTACGTAAGGTCAGGATACATAGTGTTACCAAAAGGATCCACTAAGACAAAAATTCTTAACAAAATTTCAGAAAAATTAGTTTCTAAAAGAGCCAAACAATCAAAATAAAATCAATTCTAGCTCTTAGCTAAAGTAAAGTTGACAGAAGTACATGATAATAATACAATATCTATAATTTCTAATTGCAGGAGGTAGGGGAAATATTGCACTTAGCCGGTAGCGGCAGAGTGATCATTCAACTATCAGGTAAATTAGTTGAAGGACAGATACTCTGTGACGAGACAGGAACTAAAGTAGCAAAAGTAATGGAACTAATAGGTCCAATAAAAAGACCGTTTGCGTCAGCAACTCCGTTAACAAACAACATCAAAAAATACATTGGCAAAAGTGTTTTCACATTAGATCATCCTCCTGCTAATACACAAAAATTTAGGAGAAGAAAAAAATGAATATATTACAACCACAAAGCTGTCCTGAATGTCAAGCATCATTAGTAGATGACATTCAGAATGGTGAAATAATCTGCTCTGGTTGCGGCGTAGTAGTTGCAGACCAGATGGTAGATTATGGTCCAGAAACAAAAAGCTCAAATCTCGAAGATAGGATGAAGCTAGCAAGAGCAACAGGACAAACAACTTATTCTCAACATGATTTGGGAATAACAACTGAGATATCAATTAGTACAAAAGACTTCAGTGGAAAAACAATCAACCACAATGTTGCAAATCAAATGCACAATCTCAGAAAGTGGCAACAAAGAGTACGTGTTTCCACACCAAGAGAAAGAAGATTAGCAAATGTTTTATCAAAAATGGGTGAAACGTGTGACGGTCTTAGTCTTTCAAAAAATGTCTTGGAAACTGCTTCTATGATATACAGAAACTTGGATGGACATGTTGATGTGAAGGGAAAATCAGTAGCCAGTATTACAGCAGCTACAATTTACATGGCATGCAAACAATGTGACGTAGTAAGATCACTAGAAGAAATTTGTAGAGGAATATGTGCTCCAAAAGATGTCAAGTCAAAAACTAAACTTGCAGCAAAATACTATAGAACCATGGTAATGGAAATGGGTCAACTAAGTGCACCAGTAGTTACCATGAACAAATACATCTCAAAGATTGCAAACATGACACAAACCGAAGTTAGAGTTGAAAGACTAGCATTGGAAATAGCAGAAAAAACTAAAGACAGCAACATTGCAGACGGGAAAGCACCAAATGGAATTGCTGCAGCGTATCTGTATGTAGCCTCAGTTTTGTTAGGACAAAATGTCCTTCAAAGAGACGTCTCAAGTATTGCTGGTGTCACAGAAGTTACAATCAGAAACAGATGTAAAGAAATCCTAACATGCTATAAACTCAAAATCACTTTGAGACCATCTCTGGCCAAATTTTAATCCCCCCTTTTTTCATTTTATTTATTGAGTAATCTGTTAGGATTAGCTAAATTTCGTGGGTATTATATATAGAAAGAAACCAAAATGAATCATGGCAGTTCTTGAGATTAAAGATCTTCATGTTTCACGTGAAGGTAAAGAGATTCTCAAAGGAGTTAATTTGAAAACAGGTCCAGGTGAAGTTCATGCCATAATGGGACCAAACGGTTCTGGAAAAAGTACCTTAGCTTACACTCTACTTGCACATCCAAAATACGAAGTAACTAAAGGAGATATTTTACTAGATGGTGAAAGTATTTTAGAATTATCAGCAGATGAACGTGCAAAAAAAGGATTGTTTTTAGGATTTCAGTATCCTACAGAAGTATCAGGTGTTGGATTTTCACATTTTCTCAGAACAGCTTACAATTCATTAAGTAAAGCTCTGAAAGGAGACGACAGAGAAGTATTCATCACAGTAAGAGAGTTTCAAAAATATCTTAAAGAAAATTTGAACAAAGTTGGATTAAAAGAAGAATTTCTTTCAAGATATCTCAATGAAGGATTTTCAGGGGGAGAAAAGAAACGTGCAGAGGTATTGCAAATGGCAGTTTTAAAACCAAAGATATCAATTTTAGATGAACCAGATTCAGGTTTAGATATAGATGCAGTTCAATCAGTAGCACAAGCAATAAGTAAAGTTTCAGGAAAAGATTCAACAGTAATTATAATTACACACTATGCAAGAATTTTAAAATTCTTAGATAAACTAGATTATGTCCATGTCTTTGCTAGAGGCCAAGTTCTAAAAACTGGCGATGCATCACTTGCAGATAAATTAGAAAGCGAAGGATATGACTGGGTTTTAGAACAAAAAGTCTAAGCAAATATTA
>JBHIUL010000027.1:0-4813 GCA_042138315.1 Nitrosarchaeum sp. | reverse complement strand
AATAAAATCAGGACATAAATCTAAACATAAAATTATACAAATACAACTTTGAGAATTTAGTTTTTGTTTAAATAGGGTTCAGAAAAATAGAGAGCATGGAAGAGAATAAAGACGAGAAATATTTTTTCAATTTCTCATTTTTTAAAGTTGATCCCAAATGGAGATGGATGGCAGATTTAGCAAAAGAAGAATCAGCTAAAGAAGTAGAAAACATAATTAAAAATTCAGGAATAAAATTCAGAACATATTCAACATTAGGATTAAGAGATGATGCTGACTTTTTGTTTTGGTTTGCAGCAAAAACAGTTGAAGAAATTCAAAATGCAATACAAAAACTATACACAACAGTTTTTGGAAAATATATCATACCGTCAAGAACGTATTTGTCTTGCACTAGACCATCAATATATGTAAAATCAGGAAAACAACTTGGTTTTTTTGCAAATGATGAAATGAAAAAACATGTAATTGTGTATCCTTTTACAAAAACAAGAGAATGGTATCTACTTCCAAGAGAAGAGAGACAAGCAATAATGGATGAACATATTGAAGTTAGTAAAAAATACCCGCAAATAGTTCTAAACACAACATATTCTTTTGGAATTCATGATGAGGATTTTATGCTAGCATTTGAAGTAGAAGAAATTAGAGATTTTCAAGATTTGATAATGGATTTGAGAGAAACAAGAGTTTCAAGATATGTACAAAAAGATACTCCGATGATTGTGTGCGTGAAAAAAGACATCGTACCTCTAATAAGGAGTCTGGGATAGTGGAATCTCTAAAAGAGTGGGCAACAATAGTCAGCGCTCTAGAAAATGGTGATCAGACAGTGATTCTAAGAAAAGGAGGAATATTAGACGTAGCATCAGGTTTTAAAATAGAATCAAAAAAATTTTTATTATTTCCAACACAAGAACACCAAGAACACAATCACATAAAGCCACAATTTCACAAACATCTTGAACAAGTAAAATCGAATCCACCAAAAACAGGGTTTAATAAAATTACATCATATGCAGAGGTATTAGAAGAAGCAGATATCTCATCTGAAGAAACAATCAAAAAATTAGCACCATTTCATATTTGGAGTGATTCATACATTAATGAAAGAAGAAATTGGAAACCAGAAAATCCAATGAAAGCAGTATTTTTAAAAGTCTATAAAATTCCAGAATGCAACACACCTTTAAAATCAGAGTATCAAGGATGCAAATCTTGGATAGACATAAATGAAGAAATTCCAACTGGAGAAGCAGTTTTGAGTGATACAGAAATAGAATCAAAACTAAAAGAATTCAAGGAGATAGTAAATTGAAATACAAAACATTAGGAAAAAGTGGAATCAAAGTATCAGAGATAGGATTTGGAGCATGGACTATCGGACTTGATTGGTGGGGTAAGAAAATTGAAGAAGATGAAGCAAAACGTATGCTCAAAAAAGCGTATGATTTAGGAATTAACTTTTTTGAAACAGCTGATATGTATGGTAAAGGAATAAGTGAAAAATTCATTGGTCAAGTATTCAAAGGAATGAGAAACGAAGTAGTGATTTCAACAAAATATGGATATGATTTTGCAAATGTTGAACAAATAGGCCATGCAGAATTACCTCAAAGTTTTGAGCCAGAGTTTACAAGAAAAGCACTAAATGCATCATTAGAAAGATTGCAAACAGATTATATCGACATATACGGAATGCATAATCCAAAATTAAACCATATTAGAAATGACAAAACTTTTGACATGTTTGAAAAGTTAATTCAAGAAAGAAAAATAAAATCATCACAAGTCGCACTTGGTCCAGCAATTGGATGGACACAGGAAGGATTAGAAGCAATGGAAAGACAAAGTGTTACTGCAGTACAAACAGTATACAACATTTTAGAACAAACCCCTGGAAATGAGTTAATTGAAAAAGCAGACAAACAAAATGTTGGAATCCTAGTTAGAGTCCCAGATGCATCAGGAATTTTAACTGGGAAAGTAAAGGCAGAAACAGTAATTCCAAGTAATGATCACAGAAGAGATAGAAAACAAGAATGGCGACAAGATGCATTACGCAAAGTAGAACAATTCAGACCAATTGCAGAGCGTAACGGATTAACTATTACAGAGTTTGCAATAAAGTTCATCTTATCAAAAAAATCAATTGCATCAGTTCTACCTACAGTTGTTAGCGTAGAAGAGATCGAATCTTTTGCTGCAATATCAGATGGAAAGTATCTGAACTCCTCAGACATGAAAGAAATAGATGAGTTATACAATACTTGGCCATCATACGAATTAAAAGCAACTCAAGCAAATTAGTTTTCAAATGGACAAATCAATTGATGTCACTAAGACATTAGAAATTATTGAAGGGATGAAATTTGCAAAGATCGGAGAATACAGAAAATGGAATTCAATGATTAAAAAAATAAAAAACAAAGAGAATCTAAACCCATCAGATTTAGAATATTTTTCAAACATAACAAGAATCTACAAGGATTCAGCTGTAGTTAGTAGAAGTAAGGTCTATCACACAAAACTATCACTACATGATGAAAAACCACCATGTAAAATCTGTGGAGAGAGTTCAGCGTATTACTGCAATATGAACGACCAATATTTTTGCATGGTTCATGTTGTAGGACATGATGAAAATGAATTTTAAGATACAGGGATTGTTTCTTCTAAACTAAAATTATTTTCAACAAAGTATTCGACTCTAGTCTTCTTAAATTCACGTGTGCTGAATAATATTTTATAATCATCTACATTGATTTGATTTTGAATTGTTTTTGCCATTTCTCCTGCTTCTTTTTCAGACTTGCAATGAATCATAGAAAATACACTGTAAGGCCAATCAGGATATGTAGGTCTTTGATAACAATGACTTACTTGCGGGAATGCACCTAATTTTGCACCCACTTCAGAAATTTTATCATCAGGAACATTCCAAACAATCATTCCGTTTGCAGTAAAACCAACCTCACGATGTCTCAGAATTGCAGCAAATCGGCGCATTACTCCAATATCTTCATAATATTTCATTTTCTGAAATAATTCATCTTCAGTTAATCCTAATTTTGTTGCAGAACTTAGAAATGGTCTATCAACAATATCCATATCTTTTTGCAGTTCACGAATAAACTCTTTATCTTGTTCAGTTGGAACAAATTTTATGTTTTTAATTTCTTTTTTTTCTTCCGTAGGAGCAACATCATGTTTTTTTTCATCAACCATATCTAATTTCACACCAATTTTGAATAATTGAATAGTTGGCAACATTCTAACTTTTTTAATTCCTTTCAATACAGAAAATTTGTCCACCTCAGTCTTCAAATCAGAGCCAGGAGGTACAGCCAAAGTAAACCAAAGATTAAACTGATGATCTCGCTCATAATTATGACTAACACCAGGATGTCGATTAATCTGAGTTGCTACATGGTCTAATTGATTAGGTTCAATTTCCATTGCAATCAATGAACTCTTGTAACCAAGACGTCGTGTATCAAATATTGCACTGAGTTGTCTCAATACGCCAATTTTTTTAAGATTAATCAAGCGTTCTTTAATGATTTCAGGAGAAGTTTCAAATTTTTTTGCAATATCATCGAAAGGCTTTGGAGTAAGAGGAAAAGTCCACTGAATTTCATTTAGAATCTCTTTATCCAGATCATCCATGGATTGAGTCAATATCACAGTAATTTACTCATTCAATTAAAAATGTAGCTGGGGCATTACGCATCAAGATTGAATCTATAAATAGAAACTTTCTTCCCTTTGATCGGTGATAATTCATCTAAATCTACAGGGTAGATTAGTAGTTGTTATTGGTGGAGGAAATGAAGCTCTAAAAAGGATAAATTCATTACTAAAAGAAAATTGTCAGATCCTAGTAATCAGTGATTCAATAAATAATCAGATAAAAACGCTAGTAAAAAACAGAAAAATTAAATTTAAAAAACAGAAAATTCAAAGCGAGACAAGTTTTTCAACATACAAACCATACATGATAATTACAACAACAAACGATGCCAAACTGAATCAAAAAATAATCAACAATGCAAAAAAGAAAAAAATCATTGCATATAGTTCGGATAATCCAGAGTTGAGTGATTTTGCCAACCCTGCAATTATAGATTTTGAAAATACCGTTAAGATCGCAATTTTTACAGGAGGCAGGAGTCCAGCTATGTCAAAAAAATTAAGAATTGAATCTGAAAAAATATTCAAAAAAATAATTACCAAAGAAGATATTTATCAAATAAAAATTCAAAATATTGCAAGAGAACGTGCCAAAGACATGATCCCAACTCAAAATGAACGAAAAAGGTACTTACACACTATTATGAATGATAAAGAGATTAAACAGTTAATAAAAGACGGTAAGTTGAAAAGAGCTGAAAAGCAAGTAAATACAATACTGAGGAATTGGAAATGAATCAAAACATAATCAATGCACGTGTTACCTTTCGTAATTCACCTATTCATATTCTTGAAAGATTCACAATTAGAGATTTAGAAAGTGCATATACACAATTTAAAGAACATTCAGGTTTAGACGAATGTGTAATTATTCAGACATGTAATAGAATAGAATTATTTGGTAAAGCAAAAAATTACAATATTGATAAAATTAAAAAAACATGGGCATCATTAACAGGATTAGAAGAAGAGGCCTTTGAAGAAAATATAGAGTTTGTAGAAAATATAGATGCGATACATCATTTACTAAAACTCACGTCAGGATTAGATTCAATGGTTATAGGAGAAGAACAGATTTTAGGTCAGATAAAAAATTCAATTACATCAGCTAGAAATGCAA
>JBHIUL010000026.1:9122-10667 GCA_042138315.1 Nitrosarchaeum sp. | reverse complement strand
CTCTTTCTATATCTGCAATTGTTGGTGAGAATGAATAGTATAATTGATTAAATCCAGTCATAAATACAGCCCCTGACTGTGTAGTAAGAATAGTATTGTCTCGTAGTTCTCTTAATTGTTGTACTTGAGGCGCAAGCTCAGAGCCAAATGCTGCAGTTGCAATTAAACAACCACCACCTTTTTCATTATTTATTGATTGTATGTTAGCTGCATCCTTTGTTTCTTTAGCTATATCTTTTGTCTCTTTTGTTGATTCAGATATTATTTTAAAAGAATTAACAGATTCTTCAAATTTAGAACTTTGATTATCAAAGTTTTCTGCTCCATTACTATATGCAAAAATATAGAATTTATCACTTGTTGAAATAATTATTTCTCTAAATTGTACGTCAAATGATTCACCGTTACTTTCGAAGAAACCTCTGGCGTTAGTAACATACGCTTCTTTTTCATTAATTGTTGTTTTTTCCTGAGAGATTATTTCCAAGCTACGTGTTTTAAGCACTTCTTTTAGAAATTCAGCCTTTTCTTGAATTAAATCATCTAAACTTCTTCCATTAGTATTAGAAATGGTTAAAGAAATTACTGGATTAATTAGTCCGACTTTTGGTCCTACAGCAACTATATCAGGTGTGTCTTCTGTATCTTTTTCTGGTTGTTGTAATAACCAGCCTTCTGGTGCATTAAATACAATATCTAGTGCTTCATTTTCATAAAATTGAAATCCTGAAGAACTTTCAAGTGGTATCGTAACTCTTTCAGGATCTGATAATTCAAGAAGATTAGATACTTCGGAACGATTCACAACTTCAGCTTTTGTGATTCTTACTTGCTCAATATTTATTGGAATGTCTTTAGCTCCTGTTTTCACTGAGGCAATCTTGTCAAGAGTTTCAAAGCTTTCTTCTGTTACAATTCTACCAAAAACAGTGTATTGTTCATCAAGAAAGTTTGAATCTTTATGAACGATAAAAAATTGAGACCCTGCACTATTTGGATCAGCTGATCTTGCCATTGAAACAATTCCACGATTGTGTTTTATTGTATTGAATTCTGCATTTACAGAATTATCTGGACCACCAGTTCCCCATGTATTTTGATCTTTTCCTTTAGAGTTTGGATCTCCACCTTGAATCATAAACCCTGGAATGATTCTATGAAATAAAGTGCCATCATAGAATCCGTTTTCAGTTAATTTGATAAAATTTGAAACATGGTTTGGAGCATCATTTGGGAAAAATTCAATTACAATTTTTCCAAGATCAGTATGTAAAATTACTAATTTATCATCAGATTGTGCAAATGATTGGCTTCCTAAATTAATTAAAAGTAATGAAAGTGATAATAAAATGAGAATTTTCTTCAATAAATTTTCACATAGCATCTCACTTAAAAGCTAATTGTATTAGTTTTTAACAAGTTCAAATAATAAATCATCATGGAACCTGATGAAAGGATTCAAGCTCATTTAATTTCAGTGTGGAGGGAATCAAAAAAATTCTTTTCAATTGGTGGAAGAGAAGGAATGTTAGTTTTAACTGATAA
>JBHIUL010000026.1:0-9022 GCA_042138315.1 Nitrosarchaeum sp. | reverse complement strand
GAGCCTACAAAATACATGAAAGTGGATTGGAAGCCTTTTGTGCAATATATTAAAGACAGACAAAAATTTACAAAGTAAAATTGAGAAAAATTTATGCTGTAGGTGTAGGGCCAGGTTCGCCAAAATATGTTACTGAAATTGTAAGAGAGACAATACAAAATTGCGATATAGTGATTGGTTACAAATACACGTTAAAAACAATTGAAGATTTGCTAGATGGTAAAGAGGTGTATGAGATCACTATGAATAATCAAGAAGAATCATATCAAAAAATTCTTCCAGAATTAGGCAATCGTTCGTTGGTTATTCCATTTACAGGCGATGTTAATTTTTCAGAATCTGAAGTTGTAGATAGATTGATTGAAATTTTTGGAGATGTTGAAATAATTCCAGGAATAAGTTCTATTCAAGTTGCTGCAGCAAAAGCTAGAGTTCCACTTGATAAATCCAAAGTAATTACAATGCATGTAACAACTCCAATTGAAGAAAAGAAACTAGAATTGCAAAAAGCGTTAATTGATGGATATAGTGTAATTTTAGTTCCAAGACCATGGCCCAAACAACCTGATAAACATTTCATGCCATCAGAAATTGCAATATACCTAAAAAACAATGGTTTTGATACAAAAAATATGAAAGTTCATGTGTATGAAGCATTAACTACTAAAAATGAAACTAGTTTTGTTGGAACAGTAAAAGATTTGGAGGGAAAAGAATTTTCTGATTTGTCTGTAATGGTTTTCAATCAATTTGTTTTGGATTCATATATGAATTACAAATGGCAATGGAAAAATTAATTCTATGAATTTTTTAATTATTTAAGAATCACATTGTTTTCTACGTTAGGAAATACATAGGCAACAATTTCCATCCATTGATAATTTGGATCATATAGTCTGTACAATCCAGCTTTATCAAAGGTAACATCTATTGATTTGCCTGGTAATATTTCACCAGTTGAAATTCTACCGTCAGCAATATACTGATTATAACGATTACCTGTTTCTTTTCCGCTTAAAAGATTATGTGACACAATGTCGTTATTTACAAAAGTAATTGTCGTTCCTGGATTAACTGAGATTCTATCTTGTGAAAAATATCTAAATTTTGACACATCAGCAGAGCCTATAGTTGAACCAACACCTTGTGTGTATGCGCCTTTAGCAATATTGATTGTAAGTTTTTTGTCTGTTTTAGATTCTGTTGGTGTTGTTTTTATTTTTACAAGCTCAGAGAGTTTTGCTGTATAGATTATTTTGTAATTATTATCATCGATTGCTATTCTTCCTGTAAATCCATAAATTGATGCGTTCTTGCTTTCTTCAATTAGTCTTCCAAAAAATTTAACCGATGCTTCCTTACCTGTATCAGTTTCAACAATTCCATCTATTCTAATGTATTGACCTTGACGTAGAATTGTTGTTTTTAATTCGGTTGCTAGAAAATTTTCAGCATCTAAAGTAATGAATCCATCTTCAACTGATGATTTAACACTACTTCCAGTTTGTTGTTGTGTGGATAATGCTAAATCAATTTTCGAAATTTTTATCGTATCTGCTGTTACGGCATAACCAGAGCCTTCCAAAGTAAAAGCACTATATGTAGAAATTATTGCAAAAGAATCACTAAAAGCAAATCCCGAAATAACAAGCACCATTAAGAGTGCTAAAATGGTTATGTTCACAACATATTTTCCATCTAATTTGGTTTATAATTTACTACTAAATTATTTTAGACAGATTAGGCAAATCAACCAGTTTTCTTGTAATTAAACAAGCGGCAGGCTCACAACTTTTTCTTGAATTGTTTTTATCATAAAATCTTCTAAATATCCTCCTGCCAAAAGAAGTCCTACTACTATTCCAATTTCTATAATTGTTGGTTTGAGAAATGAGATTATGTTTGTTTTTT
Source organism: Nitrosarchaeum sp. (assembly GCA_042138315.1). Lineage (GTDB taxonomy): Archaea > Thermoproteota > Nitrososphaeria > Nitrososphaerales > Nitrosopumilaceae > Nitrosarchaeum. The sequence goes on along the minus strand of JBHIUL010000026.1, from coordinate 7,111 downwards.
TATAAACTGCTTTGATTAGTATGAAACTTCTAGATGTTGCTATAGAATATGCAGTAAGTTCCATAATGCCAAATGGTGAAAGAAATAGAATTGTTAGTGGGGGAATTTTTGCTATTTCTGGTGTTACTGTAACTATTGCTGAAAAGGCAAATCCAGTAGACCAGGCTGAAAATAATCCCCACACAACACCAAATCCCGGAATAAACATTGGTAATGATATTGTTAGATTATGAAGAAAAATTCCTACTGCGTCAATATCTGTAACTAATTCTTTGAATTCAGTCATGAATGCATTTGCTTCTTCTTCATTAACTTCTGACATTGATCCAATTTGAAAAGCTGCTGAAAATAATCCCATAAACACAAAGAATGTAATTATTCTAATCTTGGACATGTTGTGTGTTTTTTGAAAGGATATTTGAGGGTTGGGCATAGGCGCAGATTTAATTAAACCAGAAAATATTCTTTGATGATGAAAAAGGAACTAACCGTTGCTTTGAATTATGCTTTGAATAAAGGGTTTCAAATTCATCCAAATGCGTTCAAGTTTTTAGAAAATGTAGATGTAAAAAAATTAGAGAAAATCATTAAAGAGATTGTTCGTGAGAAAACAAAACAAAAGTTATTTCAAATTAATCAGGATGATTTGGAGGTTTATTTAGGAATTAAAGAGGATCAGACTTTACAAAATGAACATAGAATACTTTTTGATCCGACTTTAAAAATTACTACTGGTGAGGGAGTAAAAGGGTATAATGCTCTTTTTTCAAGTCGCTTTAACAAATTAAAACGAATAATCTCAGATAGACCAGAATCAAAGATGTTAAAATCGATTGCTTCTATCAAGACTACAAAATCTAATGATGATGTGTATGTTTGTGGTCTAGTAACAACGAGAAATACAGAGAGAAACATAACAAAATTAGTCATAGAAGATCCCTCAGGCTCATTTGAGGGCATAGTTTTTGATACTGAATTACAAAAAACGGCAGGGTCATTACTTAGTGATCAGTTTATCATGGCTCGTGTTAGTTTTGGAAAGAATGCGGGTCTTATCGTAAAGGATTTGATATTGCCAGATATTCCTGATCAGGCATCAAATAGGTCTGAAACTGAAACATATGCTGTTTTTCTTTCAGATCTACATATTGGAAGCAAGTATTTCATGGAAGATGAATTTGTAGAATTTGTATCGTGGTTATCTAGTCCAGATCCAGTAGCAAGAAAAATTCGTTTTGTGTTAATTTGTGGGGATTTGGTAGATGGTGTTGGAATTTATCCAAATCAAGACAAAGAATTGGTTTGTCAAACCATTGAAGAGCAATTAAAAAAAGTTGAAGAACTTCTAAGTAGAATTCCTCAATACATCAAAATCTTCATCATGCCAGGAAACCATGATCCTGGACGTAGGGCATTACCACAACCTGCCATTCCAAAAAAATACAATTCAGGGTTATGGGAAAAAGAGAATGTGTTTATGGTTGGAAATCCATCTGTTGTTTCTTTGAATGGGGTAAAGGTAATGATGTTTCATGGACAAAGTATTGATGACATTGTAAAGACTACGCCTGGATTAAGTTATGATAAGCCTACAAATGTCATGAAACATCTCCTTAAAGCAAGGCATTTGAGTCCAATTTACGGCAGTCAGACCCCAATTGCGCCAGAAATTGAAGATTTGATGGTAATTGATGATATTCCAGATATTTTTCATGTTGGCCATGTCCATAGGGCTGAGTTGGATATGTACAAAGGAATTCTTTTGTTAAATTCTGGTTCTTGGCAAAAACAAACACCATTTCAAGCAAGTGTTGGAATGACTCCCAATCCAGGGATAGCCCTAATGGTAAATTTGAAGACTTTCAAAGTTTATCATGAAAATTATAATTCTAATAAATTAAATAATATCTTGCAAAGTTAAGTCGTCTTTGAAGGTTTTTTTAATCATTTCTGCAGATATTGTAAGTTTGTATTTTTTTGTTCTTCCATGAATTCCTTGATGAATTAATCTTCCTGTGATAATTCCAGATAATTCAATATCGCTAAGCATTTGTGTAACACGTCTTTGTGTTAACTCATCTCGTCCTACTGTTTTGCATAGTACTTTGTAAGATGAATAAATCTCTCCTGTAGATGAACCGCCTGCCTTCATTACAGCAAGTATGACAAGTTTTTCATGAAGTGGGTATGATTTTAGGGATGTTTCTTCTTTATTTTCTTCAATTTTTAGAGATGCTTCTCTTACATGCTCTGTTGTGACTTTGTTTGATTGTTGTCTTTCTGCAATTTCTCCTGCAACACGAATTAGATCAATTGCCCTTCTAGCATCACCGTGTTCTGCAGCGGCTAAGGCTGCACATAGATTCAAGGCCGATTCTTCGACTGAATCAGGAATAAATGCCTCTTTAATTCGCTCTTCCAATATTTTGTAAATTTGGTCTCTATCATAATTTGTAAAGATTATCTCTTCTTCACCCAGGCTGCTAATTACTCTAGGATCAAGTTTTTCTTTAAAGGTAAGGTCGTTTGAAATTCCTACGAGTGTTAACGAGCCTTGTGTTAGACGCTCGTTTGCTCTAGTTAGTTGGTATAAGATGTCTTTGCCAGTTTTAGATACTAATTGGGCAAGGTAATCAATTTCATCAATAACAAAAATTACGTTTATTTTCGATTCATTTATTGTAGTTAGGATTCGTTTAAAGACTTCACTAATTGCCAAGCCCGTACTGGGTAATTCTTTATCAGTTAGGCCTATTTGTCTTCCAAAACTTACCAATAATCCATAAAGTGTGGTTTCTTCTTTTGAGTTTGAATAAACTAGTTTAATTGGGAATTTTGATTTTTCCACCCTATCTTTAATTTTATTGATTACTTTTTTTACCACAAGTGTTTTTCCAATTCCAGGTTTACCATATACAAGTAGGTTTGACGGTCTTGATTGTTTGAGAATGGGTAGTAATGATTGTGTTACTTGTTCTTGTTCAGAATTTCTATGTTGAATGATATTAGGAATGTATGTAAAATGAAGGATATCCCTGTTTTTTATTATTGATTTTCCTGACTCAGCTGCATCAAGTAACCTATCAATCGGATCAGACATACTCACACACCTCTATTTCTACTCAATACTATCATAATGATAACTAGTTTTTGGAGAGTAAAGAAGAGAATAGTTATTCTAGTTTAGTTTGTAATTAATTATTTTTAGTTAGATAATAAAATTCTAATAAAAAAAAATAAAGAAAAAGATAGAGTGGAAAAATAGGTGTGTGGGTTGAGTCTAAAATTACCTTTAATGTTAACAATTTGTTAAAATAATGTTAAGAAAATCCCAAAAAAGGCTATTTTTACCCCTTTATTTCCATTCCAGGCGTTAAGATTGACGTTAACAATGTGAATATCCTAAATTAGACCCCTTTATTTCCACTCCAGGCATGATTTAGGGGGGTTAATTATGAAATAAAAAACTAGACATGTTAATAACAAAAAATACCTTGAAAATACACCAGGCATGGACTAGGCACAGATTAAACAGTCAATGTTAACAAACTTGTTAGTTAACAAATATTCTGGGATCAATTCAACTGTGAACGTGTGAACTACATAGATCTCAAAGATGGCTAAAAAACGTATTAGAATCGATATGGAAGACGCTGATGGAGCACGTTATGATATTAAATTAGAAGGTAATGTTACTCGGGAAAAGGTCTTAAAAATATTTGAAATGATGGATTTGATGAATATTGAGGAAGAACAAGAAACCACAAACATGGACTCCATAGGCTCGAAAATATGGCATATTGTGGATAAATTCTTCCCAATGGGCAAGTTCACATCTACAAACATACTTGAAAAATATGAAGACGAATACAATGAACCTGTTAAACTAAGTATAATCTCTACATATCTATCTAGATTCTCTACCAAAGGTAAGATTGACAGGATTAGAACTGGCCGTGAATGGACTTACCAAACCATAAAACTTAGTCAAAAACATCAATCAAACTAAGAAATTGTAATTTTTCGTACTATAAGCCGGTCTTTACCTAGAATTACTTTAACATATTCACCTTTTTGAATATCCATATACTTTCTAAATTGTTTAGGAATAGAAATCGTCCCCGCAGATGTTATTTTTACTAAAACCTCATTTTCCTGAACCGACATAATTCCATTATAATTTAATAATATATATAATTTAATATTTTAATTATTTTATATAATATAACAAAAAATACCTTTATTGGCCTAATTTTTATAAAATTAACCTTGTAAAACTAACAAAAACACTTATGCGATTATTGAATTGGATTCTATAATCTTAATTTTCTCTCTACCTTTATCTGTAATTGAATATGTGTATGGTTTTGTACTGGTATTTCTTTTAACATATCCATCATCAAATAATTTTTTCATTAACCGTGAGGTGTGTTCTCTACTTCGTTTTAATGTGATTTGTATGTCACGTGATGTCATAGTTTTGTCTGTGATTAGATGCAACACATAATCTGCTGCATTATTATGGTCCAAATTAGGCATTCGACGAATAGAAACAGGTTCTTCTTTACTTATTTTTTCTACTTTTGGAGCCTCAATAGGCTTTTCTGTGACTTGTTGATTTTTAGCTAGTTTTTCTATAAATTGCTTTAATTCAGTATCTGGATTTTCAGTTTTTGCTTCAAAACCTTGCATTTCCATTGAATCCAGGCGTATTTTCATATCAATTAATTGTCTTTCATAATATTCTAAACGCTCTAATTGTGATGCATCTACCATCTCACTCTTATTTTTGATAAATGGACGTATCTTGTAGTAACTATACAAGCCTATCAAACCTACAACAAATGAAACTATCACAGCTAAAATCACCTCTGGATCAGGAATTTCTATTAACATCACAAAAATTATTCATACATTGTGATTTATCATAATTGAACAATATTATTTCACACTTTAGATTAACAACAACACACATCATATCACAAAAAATTCAATCACATCATACAAGGAAAACGAGAAACATCACACATTACATGCCTGACGTATCAATCTATCAATCACATCAATCACTTGATCTTCCCTCTCAGGGAATATATCACTCTCATTTATCACATGTATCTGCTCAGAAAGTTTTGATATCACATCTATATCATCAGGCAAAAGTATGCCTAAACCTCGTAAAAGTATGATTGAATAGAATAATGCAATTAATTTATCTCTAGACTGCCCAACTTGTCTATAATACGCACCTTTTGTAATGGTAAATTTAGAGTTTAGAAGATCTTTCTGATTTAGAATAATTTCAATTTGTCGTTCAGTAAACAATGATTTTTTGATAATTTGACGAATAATATTATTAAAATTGGATTGATCAAACTCTGCCATAGCTATACAAATCTGTATACCTCACTACAATTAAACTTTAAAGACTCATCTACAAACCCCTGATATGACTGGAAACAAAGTTGAACTATTCCTAAAATCTGAACTAAAAAAGAAAAACGCATTATTGTTTGTATTAATTGATTCTGAGGTCTCAAATTTAGAAGCCTCACAAAAACTCGCTAGAGATGTTGAAAAGATAGGCGCATCTGCCATATTGGTAGGCGGTTCATCTGCAACAGATCAAATTGAAATGGCTCAAGTAGTTAAAGGAATCAAAAAAGGCATTAAGATACCGATTATTCTATTTCCTGGAAATGTAACTGGTGTTGTGCCTGATGCTGACGCCATTCTTTTTAGTTCATTAATGAATTCAGAAAACCCATATTTTATCACACAGGCACAAGCATTAGGAGCACCAAGTGTTCTTAAATTTGGACTAGAGCCATTACCAACTGCATATTTGGTTATTGGGGATGGAACTTCTGCATGGTTTGTAGGTTCTGCAAGAGGAATTCCATTTGAAAAGCCAAAAATTGCTGCAGCTTATGCACTTGCAGCACAATTTCTTGGAATGAGATTTGTTTACTTAGAAGCAGGCTCTGGAGCAAAATCTAGTGTTACGCCAGAGATGGTTAAAACAGTCAAAAAAGCCTTTAATGGATTTTTAATAGTAGGTGGCGGAATTAGAGATATTAAAACCGCTACGAGTCTAGTCAAAGCAGGAGCTAATGCCTTAGTTATTGGAACCTTTTTAGAAAAAGGTGGAAGTATTAAAAAATTAGCAGAAATAGCAAAAGCAATTCAAAGAAGCAAGTAATAGGATTTGTAATATGTCCGAAAATGATGCTATATCTCGTATTAGTAGTATTAAGATGCCAGATTATTACCTAAATTATTATTCTGATCTTTCAAAAGACACCTATACTATTTTTGAGCATGCAGCTTTGGCAAAATCTAGTTTAGTAGATTCTTCAGGAATAATTGAGCCTAAAATTGCATTTGATTTAGCAGACCGCGTTGCAAAAATGCACGATATTGATATTGCAGAACCTTTACGAGAATTATTAAAAATTAATGGAAAAGAATTATCTGCATTAATTCTCTCAAAGGAAATTGCATTAGGAAAATATTCTCTTAGTGACGCTACTTTAGAAGAAAAACTTGATTTGGCAGTTAGAGTTGGTTTAGCTATAGTTACAGAAGGCGTAACTATTGCCCCATTACAAGGAATTAGTGAAGTTAAGATAAAGAAAAACAAGGATGGCAGTGAATATCTTTCTGTATCTATTGCTGGACCAATGCGTTCTGCCGGAGGTACTGAATCAGCAGTAACGATACTAATTGCTGATCATGTACGAAAAATAGTTGGATTATCAAAATACCAAGCAAATTGTTTTGATGATGAAACTGGCAGGTTTGTTGAAGAACTTAGAATTTATGAAAGAGAAGCCAGTAGTTTCCAATTTCATATTCTAGATGAAGACATTGAACGTGTCATATCGAATTTACCTGTAGAATTAGCTGGTGTGGATACAGATCCCTTTGAAGTTGTAAATCACAAAGGAATGACACGGATTAAAACGGACAGAGTTAGGGGTGGTGCACTAAGAGTTCTAAATGACGGATTAATCGGAAGATCAAAAAAACTACTCAAAAGAATTGAACTCTACAAATTAGATGGTTGGGAATGGCTAGGAGATCTAAAAGGAGCAGTTCAAACAGGAGA
>JBHIUL010000025.1:5281-11187 GCA_042138315.1 Nitrosarchaeum sp. | reverse complement strand
ATTTGATTTTTTGAATGTTAGAATTTGAAGAAACAATAAATGATATAAAACATTGAAATGGGTCTTGTCTAACTAATCTCAACCCGAGATATTTTTTTACAGCAATTCTTGTTGTCTTATCTTTTGAAATTGATCTGATGATTTTATCCATATCATCATCATTTCTAAAAAAATCATATTTTTTGTTAGAATATGATGTAATTTTTCCTGAACTATTTATTTTTAAAACATCTTGACCGTTAATACCATACCAAAACTCTTTTTGTTTTGTCCAAAGAAAGACCTGTCCACTATTGATGGTGTTTTCTAAATTAATTACACTATAATCTATCATTTCAGATAGATATTACTTCATTAACATCTGGAGCATGAGCCTCTAAACCAAACTTTTCATGAATTTCTTGAGCAAACTTTTCACACGATTCTGTATCCCCATGCACGGTTAGGACTTTGGGATTGCCTTTTATTTTTTTAATCAATTCAAAAAGTTCGTTTCTGTCTGCATGTCCTGAAAATTCAAACTGTTTTACTTCTGCAGCAACATTTAGATCCTTGCCTCTTGTCGATACCTTTCCCGTATCTAACAATTTTTTTCCAGGAGTACCTTCACCTTGATATGAAACAAGTGCTATTCCATTATTCTTGTTAAATGAGAGTTCTTGCAAATAATATGTTGCATTTCCACCTACTAACATTCCAGCTGGAGAAATTACAACACATGGTTCTTCTATTGCATGTTTTCTTTTTTCATGATCTCTTACAGCAACTGCTTGATTAATTGCATCTGCAAACACTTTTGGATCTCTTAAATAATCTGGATGATTAAACATTATTTCATTTACTTTTAGTGCCATTCCATCCATTATGATTTTATGTTTGAAATTTGCACTTCGTAAAATACAAGCCATCTCTTGAGAGCGTTCAACTGAAAATGATGGAATGAATAACACTCCTTTTCTGTCCATGACTTCATTTGCAAATTCAATCAATTCTCTTTCCGATTCTTTTCTAGGTTTTTGTTCTGTTTGCGAATATGTGCTTTCAGTAATTAACAAATCAATGTCTCCTATATCCAAGTCTGCCTCACGAAGCATTCTTGAACCATGTGTCTTTATGTCACCAGTATAGAAAAGACGTTTTTTCTGAGATTCTACTAATACAGAACCACCACCAATCACATGACCTGTCTCTCTTAACTCAAATGTTGCATTTCCTTTTGTAATTTTTTCTCTAAATCCTATCTCTTTTGCATTTCGCATCATATTGTTTAGTTCTGGTAATCCAAATGGCTGAGCATCTTTTGTAATTTTTAACATGTCTTCTATTAGTAATCTTGTTAAATCAAAAGTTGGTGGAGTTGCATAAACATCAGTATTTCCACTTACAAATAATGATGGCACATTTCCAGAATGATCAAGATGTGCATGAGTTATTATGATTGCATCCAGATCTTTTGGTTTGACATGTAGTGGATAACCTGGTGGTGTTCCACGTTTTCCAAATAATACTCCATAATCTAATAATAGATTTGTTCCATCACAATTTACCAAAAAACCTGAACGACCTACTTCGTTGGCAGCTCCTAAAACTTTAACATCCAAGAAATATTTTGCATTTTAATCTATGTTAAAACCTTCTTAGGACTAACCCGATCATTATGCATATCATAGAATCTACAAAAGCTTTAATTAGTGTAAGCTAAGATTCGATCCTCATGGGAAGAAGCTTCCAAGAATGGTTAAAACTACAAGATCAAGCTGTAGTCGCAAAGACACGTGCAGGCGACGAAGCAAACAAACCACTTCTTAACCAACTTAACTGGATCTGGGTTAACAATCTGATGAAACAGAAAGCCGACCTAAATCCATCTTCAGCTGAATTACTTGACTGGGTAACATCTGGTCAAATTGATGCAATGAGAAAATAAACGTGCTAAACACGTTATCTTTTTGTTTTTTATTATTTTACTAATTTTTTCCCCCGCACGATATTTTGTTTGAATGTAAATTTCTAGTTCATTTAACGATCAATTTCATAACAGGGTTATGGTTTTTGATTATGGTTTAAATAGTGACCAAGCACTAATGAAATTGTAATGCCAATAGCAATACTTCCAGACATTGATGAACAAAGATGTATCGGATGTGCACTATGTGTAGAAATCTGTACAACTCTTGGTCCTGATGTCCTTAGAGTAAAACCTGTTGAAGGCTGGAAGAGAGGTAAAGCATTTGTATTTTATCCAGAAAGATGTATTTCTGATGGTGCATGCATAGGTGTATGCCCAACAAAATCAATCTTTTGGATGAGACCAATGAATTACACAGCTGGACAACCAGTACCTCTTCACAAAAACGGTATCTTCATCAAAGGTTGGGCAGAAGACGCTGCACTATAATCAGTATCTTTTCGCACACACTTTTTTCTTATTTTTATTTAAACAATAGATTTTCTCTTTATTCCTTTTGGAAGAATTTTAATAAAATGTTTCAAGAATTCATCTGACTTGTCAAAGTAAACTTCTGAAAATTGATTGTTTTTAAAAAATTTTGTCCAGGTGTTTTCAAATGTTGGAAAATCTTTCGGCTCAAAACTTAATCTTGCAGTTTCATGATGGGCCGCTGGAAAAATGTCTGAAATTTCTATAGGTATCAATCCTAAATGTGGACTGTATTGGCAAACTTGGATAGATTGATCGTCTTTAAATTTTCTTTTTAGAGAAGAATATTCATGTGACAAATATGCTGGTTTTGTATTTGATTCCTTTGTTATGATCAAAGTTTTTTTCTTTGATTTGAATTTCCTAACTATTTCATGATATGATTGAATTTCTGGGCGATACTGATCAACTTTCTCATAAAGAAAAATTGCCTTTTCTTTAAACTTTGGAGTTGACACTGCAAGGTAATTAGAATTTTCAGTAAGAATGCTTATCATTTCAAATAATTTTGGATGTGCTCTTGCCTTTTTCAAGACATATTCCCACAATCTCCCTTCATGAATTGCTTGTTTTACTTTATCTACCTCAAGTTTTATTGCATGTAAATTATGTATTGCAATTTCATTGATTTTCTCTGTATTTTCAAGCTGTCGTAATTCATCAGGGGTATATTTTGTACATATTTCACAATTACATGGAAATACCGAAATATCTGAAAGATTTCGTGTACCATCATCTGTGATGTATCTTTCTTGTTTGGCATATAACATGTAAGATGCAGAATCAAAAGTGTCACAACCAAGAGCAATTGCAAATGGTATTGTTAATGGATGTCCTGCGCCAAACAAATGCAGTGGAATAGAATATGGCATTTGTTTTTTTGCAGATATGATCATTTGTGCCAATAATTTGTATTCATATGATTCCATAAATTCTACTGGACTTCCCAAAGCTAACATCTTAAAACCAATATCGACTAAACTTTTAGTTGATTTTGCTACAAGATCAAAATGTTCTCCACCCTGAATTGGCCCAATCCAAATCTGCCCATTATCTTTACTATCTTCAAGTGTTTTTTTTGAAACTTTGAGTGTATGATTGACATATGATTCAGCTTTTTTCCACGGAAGTCCATAACCTGTTGGTTTGTCCAATGGAATTGCAAAATCTGTAAGAATTTTCGTTTCAAAATCTGCCATCTCTGGTGGCAATACATTGACATCTCCATATTCTAGAACTTGATAACCTCCAGAATCTGTCATTATAGCTCCATCAAAATCTATTATTTTATGAATTCCTTTTTTTTCAGCTTCACTACCATAATTATTTCTGGTGATGTATGCATTTGTAATTACTAAATCAAATCCCATTTCTTTTATTTTCTTAGATGGGATAGTTTGTTTTACAGGATGAATAACTGGAACATAAGCTGGAGTTTCTATTTTACCGTGGTTTGTATGGATTACGCCAATTCTTCCACCCAGATCACTTTTCAAAATCTCAAACAAGTTAATTCTTTTCAAAAAGGGTGTTATTTAATCAATAAGCAAAAAATTTCTGCAAATCATTCCTTTTTGTTACTAACTCAAGCCAATCTACTTCTTCGTTAATTTTAACTCCATTTATTATGCTCATGACTTTTTCAGTAACTTCGGAAATACTTTTCCCTGTAATGTCTACTTGAAATGCATTTGTCCCAAATTGACTTATTGCATCGTGAGCTATAATTCCCAAAATCTCACTGCCTGTATTTTCTCTGATTTTTTCTTCTGTGTATTCTCTTTTTTTATAGACTGAAATCAAATCATATGGATTTCTTCGTAAAATAATCACTTTCTTTACTTGATTTGGCGATATGATATATGGTGCTAAATGTCCTACAATCAAAGCATAATCTGAAATTTTTGCTTTCATTATATTTTTTAATTTTAAAACATCTACATCATTTGTGTTATCGTTTTCTTCAAACAGATCTGCATCTTTTGCAATACTGTTTATGTCTATTATAGATAATCCCAAACGCTTTGAAATCTCATTTGCTACAGTATGTTTTCCTACGCCAGGGTTTCCTGTAATTACTATTGACATATTATAAAATCAACACATTCCAAATTAAACAATTTCTGCAATACTAATAAGTACAATAGTATTTTTGTGTGTATTGCAAATTGGTTTACTCGGAAAAGCAAATGTAGGCAAGTCTACATTTTTCTCAGCAGCAACTGAAACTCCTGTACCAATAGGTAATTTTCCATTTACAACAATTCAGCCAAATGTTGGTGTTGCGTATGTAAAATCTGATTGTGCCTGTAAACATTTTGAAATTAAGCATCAAAACCCATTATGTGTAAATGGAACTAGGTTTATCCCAGTAAAACTAATTGATGTTGCTGGTTTAGTTCCTGGAGCACATGATGGGAAAGGTTTAGGAAATCAATTCCTTGATGATGCAAGACAAGCAGAAGTCCTGATACATGTTGTCGATATTGCTGGAACTACAGATATTCAAGGGCACTCTGTCCCAATAGGCACACACAATCCTCTTGAGGATGTTGAATTTGTTCAGGATGAATTTGATCAGTGGTTTACTGATATACTTAGAAGAGAATGGGATAAAATTACTAGAGAAATCGAACAAAAAAGAGCAAAATTAACTGATGGCATTGCAAAAAGATTTACTGGTTTGGGAATCAAAGATTATCAAGTACAAGATGTATTGCATAAACTAGATCTAATTTCAAAAAATCCGAAAGAATGGAATGATTCTGATATTCAAACTTTTGTTAAAGAATTAAGGAAAAATACTAAACCGATATTAATTGCAGCAAACAAAGCAGATCTTTGCAAAGATCTTGATATAATTAAAAAAATTTCTGATACTATTGTAATTCCATGTAGTGCTGAGACTGAATTGTTATTGCGAAAAGCTTCAAAGGCTGGACTTGTAAATTATAATTCTGGTGATGAACAATTTTCAATATCAAAAGATAAAGAAATACTGCCACAACAACAAAGAGCACTAGATTTAGTTAATAATGTATTTTCAAAAATTCATTCAACTGGAGTCCAGCAAATTTTAAACATTGCAGTATTTGATTTGTTAAAGTTAATCGTTGTATTTCCTGTGGAGGATGAAACAAAACTAACAAACAAAAATGGTGATGTTTTACCTGATGCAAAATTACTGCCACCTGATTCCACTGCAAAAGATTTGGCAAGCTTGATTCATGCAGATATAGCCAAGGGGTTTTTACATGCAATTGACTGTAAAACAAAGCAAAGAATTGGCGGAGATCATAAACTAAAAAATGGCGATGTGATTAAAATTATTTCAACATTAAGTAGAGGATAACATGATCGGATTAGGTGTTGAAAGCACAGCTCATACTTTCTCTTGTGCAATATTGGAAAAAAAAGGAAAACAAGGAAAAATTCTCTCAGATGTGAGAAAAATTTATCGCCCACC
>JBHIUL010000025.1:0-5181 GCA_042138315.1 Nitrosarchaeum sp. | reverse complement strand
CATACTATGTTGCTTGCATTTCTAAATAGACAATGGCGTATTTTTGGAGAGACTTTGGATATAACATTGGGTCAACTTCTTGATCAATTTGGAAGATCAATTGGATTTGCTTCACCATGTGGAAAAAATATTGAATCCTTGGCTTCTTCATCTTCTAATTATGTTCTACTTCCATACTCTGTAAAGGGAAACGATGTATCGTTTTCTGGATTATTATCTGCTACCAAATCAATTATCCCACAAAGTAAAGCTGATGCTTGTTTTTCATTACAAGAAACAGCTTTTGCAATGATTAGTGAAGCTGTAGAGAGAGCATTATCCTTCACTAGGAAAAAAGAACTATTGATAGTTGGCGGTGTTGCTGCAAACAAAAGATTATCTGAAATGTTGTTAGATGTTTGCAAACGACACAGTTGTAAATTTTTTGTTGCACCTCAAAAATATGCAGGTGATTGTGGGAGTCAAATATGTTGGGTAGGACTATTAGAATCACAAGTAAAAAAAGGTGTTTCTTTAGAAAATACTTTTGTTACACAATCATGGCGACTAGATTCAGTTAAAGTTGATTATTGATTTTTCTGTTCCTTCAAGGCGTTTTCAATGTTTTTTAACCAATCTTTAGTATTGAATACACCGAATTTGTAAGTTTGCTCACCGTCTTTTGTTTTTGCAGTAAAACATACTTTTTTCATCAATCTTCCTTCTTTCCAAGATTTGATTACATCATTTAATGGAATATCCATTACAGTATCCCCAAAGCGTTTAGAAAAGTCCATCATTCTTGATTGAGTTTTATCAAATGCCAATCTTCTATTTGTTAAAGTTAGAATGCCTGCACCTAACTTGTCTTCGTTACAGTCTTCTTGTTTTAGTCTTTTTTCTCCTTCTTCCATTTCATTTTTTAATCATATTCATTAGCTTATAATTTTAATGAAAACTCAATAATTCACGAAAACACTCACAAACCATTATTCTAAAAATGAATACTTGTATCTACTTCATATCGAATCTATTTGATAAAATTCCAACCAAAATAAACTCTAAATTATAACAATTTAGTTGTCTATTTATTGAAATTATTAAAAAAAGGTGCAGAAGCTGATATTTATCTTACACAATGGAATGATTCACGGGCTATTCTAAAAATAAGAAAAGCAAAAAAATATCGTAATCCTATTCTTGATACAAAAATTAGAAAACAAAGAACCATTAAAGAATCACAAATGATTTCAGAAGTCAAATCATTTGGAATTCCAACACCACTTGTTTACTATGTTAATTTAAAAAACTGTGCTATTACAATGCAGGAAATTCCTGGAACTCCAGTTCATGACTTGTCTGATTCTAAGATAATTAATTTATCAAAAGAAATAGGTAAACTTGTTGGTATGATGCACAAAAATGGCATAATGCATGGCGATCTGACCACATCTAATTTTATCTTATACAAAAATAAAATATATGTAATTGATTTTGGGTTGTCTCAAAAAACAATCAAATCTGAGGATCATGCAGTTGATCTTAGACTAATCAAAGAAATTCTAAACAGTGCACATGCCAAAATAATGGAATATGCCTGGAAAAACTTCCTATCTGGTTACAAATCTGTGGTTGGTTCTGCCAATTATGCTAAAATTACAAATTTAGTATCTGTTATTGAAAGTAGAGGTAGATATGCTACAGTCGTTTGATCTTTACTTTGTATCTTCAAATTATAACAAATATCAAGAAGCAAAAAAAATTTTACATTCTTTTGGGATTAATCTTGGATTTTTCAAATACAGTCTTGAAGAAATTCAATCATCATCACTAAAAGAAATCGCATCAAAAAAAGCTGTACAAGCATTTCAAAAATACAAAAAACCTATCTTGATTGAAGACGATGGACTTTTCATTAACTCTCTTGGTGGATTTCCAGGACCATATTCTTCTTATGTGTTCAAAACCATTGGTAACAAAGGAATTTTACGACTTTTAAAAAAAAATAGATCTGCAGAATTTATTTCAATTATTTCTTTTTATGATAATAAAAATTCTAAATCTTTTGAAGGAAAAGTTGATGGAAATATTTCTAAATCAGAAAAAGGCAAAGGTTGGGGATATGATCCTATATTTGTGCCAAAAAATTTCAATAAAACATTTGCAGAGATGACAAACAAAAATGAATTATCTCATAGATACAAGGCCATAAAAAAATTTTCTAATTGGTATTTGCGTAAGCTGAAATCCAACGATCTATGACTCTCTGATTGTTTTGTAATATCACAATTCTTGAAACAAGACTTTCATCCATTATTGAAAATATTTGACTTTGTTTAGCTACTTCTTCACTAAATTTTTGTACTTCATGCATTTCTAACATATTTGAATGTTCTAATCTGTTAGTTGAGCGACCAATATGCATGTAAGATTTTATTTCAATAAAGTGTGGACTAGCTTGTTTTAACATTGACGCAAAAGCTGGAATCATCTCTTTTTGGTCATTGTAATTTCGTATAAGTGTAATTCGGAGCACTGTTCTTGTATCTAATTGTTTTAACATTCCTAATGTTCTATTCCATCTTTCCCAAGAATCACTGTATTTTGGTTTATTAATTTTTAAAAATGAATCATAATCTGCAGCATTTGTAGATAGGTACAACTGTGTTGGTAATGCATCCTCATCTTGTAATCTTTGAATCATATCAGGTTCTTGTCCGTTTGTTACAAGAAAAATTGATTTAGTTGCTTCTAAAGACTTGAGATATTTTATTAATTCTGGAAGTTTGGGATACATTGTTGGTTCTCCTGAAAGTGAAATGGCATAATGGCTTGGCAATAACGATTCATCTAATCTTTGTTTATCGTTTCTTGAATCTCCATAATATCCCATGATCAATTTTTTTCTCTCTTCCATCAGTTTAGTCAATATTTCTTTTGGTTCTGCAATTCTTTCTGGATCCATTTTCATTGAATCATAAAATTCCATTGGTCTCCAACAATACACACAGCGATTTTCACAATGCATTCCTGCAGGAGAAAATTCCATGCAACGATGTGTAGAGATTCCATAAAACTTGTGTTTGTAACAACTTCCTTCATGTTTGAATGATTTTTTTGTCCAATGACAAAGTTCTACTGTAGAATGATCTGCAACTCCATATTTTGCTTTTTTTAATTGCTGAGAAATTGCTGGTTTGATTTGTATCAGATTATCTTCTTCAACTGTTTCTCCAGAACAACTCATATGCAAAATTCTGTTTTGCTTTACTTAAATTGATCGAGATCGTAGTTGAACTTTAAAATAATTCTCAAAACTTTTCAAATTTTATGACTATTTCAGAGTGAGGTTTAATAACAGGATCTTTGAGATAAATTTAAGCTTTGAAAAAAACGTCACTTGGATTACTATTCTTGCTTATAGCTACCTTAACAAGCGTTTCTGTCAGCCCTGCGTTTGCATCTCATGATTTAGATCGTGATGGTGTGCCTGATGAAAATGATCATTGTCCTAACCTTCAAGAAGACTATCAGGGTATAATTGACGGTTGCCCTTCTAATTTTGTTCCATGGTATGATGAAGACTTTGATGGAATTCCAGATAATTTAGATTTGTGTCCTGGTTTAAGAGAAAATTACAATAAATTCCAAGATGAAGATGGCTGTCCTGACACTCCTCCAGGTTCAAAGTCTTTTAATTTACATGATACCGATGGAGACGGTATAATCGATTTAATTGATAAATGTCCAACTCAACCAGAAACATTCAACGGTTACCAAGACACTGATGGTTGTCCTGATACTTTAAAGTCCGCATCAGATACAGACCGTGATGGCATTCCAGATTATCTTGATCAATGTCCACTAAGTGCAGAAACTTACAATAAATTCCAAGATGAAGATGGCTGTCCTGACAGTGTTATTGATTCTAAATTTGTTGATACTGACAATGATGGAATAGTAGACAAACTTGATTTTTGTCCAACTCAACCAGAAACATTTAATGGTTATAGAGACGAAGACGGTTGTCCTGATGTTGCATTAGATAATTCACTTGTTGATTCTGATGGTGATGGTATTGCAGACAAATTTGATATTTGTCCTAACGAACCAGAAACATTCAATCGATTTGCTGACTATGATGGCTGTCCTGACGCACTCTCATCATTTAGTCAAAAATCAAATGATTCAGACAATGATGGTATTTTGGATGCAGATGATGCATGTCCATTAACTCCTGAAAGATACAATGGATTTGAAGACGAAGACGGTTGTCCTGACATTCCTCCATATACTACTGATATGGATTCAGATCAAGATGGAATTCCAAACAGTATTGATCAGTGTCCTTATGCTAGAGAAACTTACAATAAATTCCAAGACGAAGACGGTTGTCCAGATTATGTTGCAGATGATAAATCAATTAAAGACAGCGATGGTGATGGTATACCAGATCATCTAGATTTGTGTCCAACTCAACGTGAAACTATTAATGGAATTTTTGATAGTGACGGTTGTCCTGATACTTTGTCAACATCTGATAGAGATGGTGATGGTATTAGGGATTCATTAGATTCTTGTCCACTATATCCAGAAACTTATAATAAATTTAAAGACGAAGACGGTTGTCCTGATACTGTTCCTGGTTTAACTGCTTCTGATTTTGATGGTGATGGTATTGTTGATCTTTCTGATAAGTGTCCATTAGATCCTGAGACATTCAACGGTTATAGAGACGAAGACGGTTGCCCTGATGATGTTGTCATGGATTCCGATAATGATGGTATTAGGGATTCATTAGATTTATGTCCTAACGAACCAGAAACATGGAACAGATACATGGATTGGGACGGTTGCCCTGATAATCCTACTGAATTAGATTCTGATAGTGATGGCATTCCAGACTCTATAGATCAATGTCCATTAGTAGCTGAAAGATATAATGGATTTGAAGACGAAGACGGTTGTCCTGACTTCCCACCTTACTCAACTATTGCAGATTCAGACCGTGATGGCATTCCAGATCATCTAGATCAATGTCCTAATGCTAAAGAAACTTACAATAAATTCCAAGACGAAGACGGTTGTCCTGATACAGCTCCTGGAACCAAATCAGGCTTACTTGATTCTGATAAAGATGGCATTCCAGACAATATAGATCGTTGTCCAAATCAACCTGAAACCTTTAACGGATACATGGAT
>JBHIUL010000024.1:0-11545 GCA_042138315.1 Nitrosarchaeum sp. | reverse complement strand
TATATCCTTTCCTAAGTTCTTTTGTAATTGTATTATCATCTAGCTCAGAATCAGTGATAATCGATATCGCTTCATGAAAATTTGGATCAAATATTTCACCTAATGCATCAATTGGAGTTATATTGTATTTTGCTAACAAAAGATCCATATTTTTCAAAATGGAGTCCAAGCCTTCTGTGTTAATTTTATTTTCAGCAAACACATGTTTAGCACGAACAAAATCGTCATAAATTTTTAAAAAATCTAGCATAAATTCATCAATTTTTGTATTTACACCTTTTTCAATATCAGATTGTATTTTTCTATTTAAATTTTGAAAATCTGCTAAAATATGTTTAACTTTTTCCTCGTAATCATGTACTTTTTGTTTTTCTTGTTCCAACAAATTTTCTAATTGAGCAATAGTCATACGTTCAGAATCAGATTGTATCAAATCATTTTGAAATTCATCTGTTTTATTATCAGAAATTATATCAACTGGAACTTCATCAGAATTATTTTCATTTGACAATTCAAACATAATAATTGATTAGCTAATTTATACTCTTATTGAATAATTTCACATAAGGGATTAGCTTTAACTACAATGATATTTGCATCCTGTTTATTTTTTTCTATATTTTCAAAATCTGTTTTTGAACAAGCAACTATAATTGTAGTCTTATCACTATGAAATAAATCAGAGTTCGGATGTTCATAGGCTTCAACATCACCGATATAATCCCGTAATCTTGACGTTAAATTTTGTAGCATTTCAATTTTATCACCACGCATTTCATGTTGATCAAGTGTCCAAGATAACGCGATTTTTGTTCTACTAGCTTTTAGATCATTTTTCTTTAATGTGGAACGGATTTCATCAATTAGTTTCTTGATATAGCCATCAATTCCCTTTACACTTCCATTAATTAGATACATAAGCGTATTTGCACTTTCAAATGATGAGCCTAGTGATTTTAGGTCAAATAATCCACTAACCATATTATCTAAGAAAATTTCTTGAAAATCATCTGAAGAAAGATCATTTTTTGTAATATCATCCTGTACATATCTGCAAACTTCAAGAATACTACTAAGACTAGAAAACCTAGACAATATGTTAATAGCATGAAAATGTTCAGAAGATGAAATAGCTACAAATTTTTTTTCTTTTTTTCCAGTTGTTAAAAGATCAGCAAGGATTGAATCTTCTTTCCCATTAAAAGAGCCAACAATTTTGGGTTGCTGATTAAGATCTTCCAAAGGATAATAGAAATAAGAGATTTGTTTTCCTACTTCAAATCCTGTTACATGTTCTAGCAATGAAATATTTTCATTATTACCTCCAAAACCAGTAGGCAAAGTGTAAATAACAGAACTATTTTTTTTTAGAGAAGTTGTAGCATCTTTAAATTTTGAATGAATTTCAGTTTTTATGTCTTGACCTGTTTTTCGAATTCTTGGTGTAAAGAAAAGATATTGAGCTTTTGAAATCGCTACATCAATTGGCTCCATCGCCAACAAAGGTTCATCTTCTTTTAGTGATGATACGTTTGGATAAGTTTTAGCTATTTCCGCTTTTAGAGAGATTGCAGATGGTGTTGATTCATCGATAATGTAAACATCTGCTCCTTTGATCGCCATCTGACAACCAATAGCATAACCTTCGGTGCTAAGTCCATAAACAACAACTTTTGCTCCCCCCATTACACATAAGGCTAGTAATAGACTAAGAAAAACTTATTGAACTTACCATAATAATGGATAATACTTGAAAATATGGATTGATATTCTGACTCCTAAACAATTATTGTTCTCTGAACCAATAATTAAAAAATTAAGGAAGAAACATGATGTTTTGTGTACTTCACGATCATATGATGAAGTCGCAAAACTAGCAAAAATTCGAAATTTTAACTTAATTAGCGTAGGAAAGCATGGTGGAGTAGAAAAATACGGTAAACTTGAGGCTAGTACTGATCGTATAAAGAAACTATCTTTATTGATTGACAGATTTTGCCCTGAAATAGTAATTAGTTATTGTTCTCCTGAAGCAGCAAGAGTGTCATTTGGTATGGGAATCAAACATATTGCATTTTGTGATTCGCCACATGCTAATGCAGTAATGAAATTGACTTTACCTTTAATTCAAAAATTATTAATACCATGGGTCATTCCAAAAAAAGAATTTTCAAAATATGGGATAGATATAAAAAATATTATCCCATACAAAGCAATTGATGCAGCTGTTACGATAAAAAGAGAGATAAAGAAGGGTGATACATCACCGTTTAAAAATAATCAAAAGAAAAATATTTTGATCAGAGTAGAAGAAGAACAAGCAGCATATACATCAAAATCAAAAAAAATAATTCCAATAATAAAAGAAATTGTAGATGAATTTGGCGAAGACAATATTGTAATTCTTGGAAGATACTCTGGACAGATCAAAAATTTAAGAAAGTTGTTTGGTAAAAAGGCAAAAATTCTAAAGATGTCATTTGATGGAAAATATTTGTTAAGTAAAACTGATATTTTTATAGGTTCAGGAGGAACAATGACTGCAGAATCAGCTTTACTTGGAGTTCCAACGATTTCTTATAATGCAGTACCGAATATCATAGAGAAGTATTTAGTACAGAATAATCTTGTAAAAAGAGAAACAAATCCAAAAAAAATTAATGGTATCATTAGAAAATTTCTTAAATCATCTAATAAAGATTATAAGAAAAAAACAAGAAAAATTTTAACAGGTATGGAAGATCCCATTCAAAAATTAATTCAAATCATAGAGGAATAATTGTAAATTGAGTGTTAGTTCAAAAATAACGGAATTAAAAAGTTCATTAGGGGAATCATGTTGCTCCTTTTTGTTAGTCCTGTAGTGTAGCGGTCAAGCACAGGGGCCTTTGAAGCCCTTAACCCCAGTTCGAGTCTGGGCAGGGCTACCATATATTAAAAAACACTACTGTAACACGAATATAATACGATGAATTTTCAGATGATAACAAATGACTGATATCGTATTAGGTATGGGTGAAGTGGGCTCTACGCTTTTTGAATTGCTTACTCAACGTGGAATTAATTGTATTGGAATAGATAGTGATAAAACAAAATGTAAAAATTATTCTGAAAATAATTCTATAGAAAATCCAGAATATCTGCATGTTTGTCTTCCTGGAGAATTAAATGAGTTTATAGAAATTACAACTAATTGGATTAACAAAATTAAAGATTTACAAGTTGTTATTATTCATTCTACAGTAAAACCAGGTACTACTAAAAGTCTTCAAGATAAATTTGATTTACCTATTTTATTCTCACCAGTACGTGGAGTACATAGAAGATTTTTGGATGATATAAAAAAATACACAAAATTTATTGCTTCAGACAAGATTGAGATTAATTCTAAGATCAAATTAGAGTTGGAAAAGAGATTCCAAAAAATACAGTGGATGTCTACTACTAAAACTGCTGAACTGGCAAAAATTTTAGTAGATACAACATATTACGGATGGCTAATTAATTATGCCCAAATTACAAAAATGATTTGTGATAAAGAAAAAGTAGATTTTGAAGAGATGTGGAAATTTGCAGATGAAATTCATGAAAATTTAGGAAATAGACCAAAGATGTATCCTGGAATAATAGGAGGCCATTGTGTTATACCAAATCTAAGTTTAGCAAAATATGATAATTTGGATATAATTAAAAAAATAAATGAACTCTATATGGATTATAGTAATGATAATCTAAATAATTAAAAATCCAATTTTGTAAGTAATTTTGCCGCAATTATAAAAAGTATAGAAGCTACAACTACTAAAACACCCATCTCGATTATCACAAATTCTGTAATATCACCAAAAATTCCTGCTCTTATTACATCAACTAAGTAAGTTAAAGGATTTAGGTAAAAAGCTGTTCTAAGAGGTTCAGGTGAACCTGAGGCAGGATAAAATGCCGTACTAACAAATGCAAGAAACAAAAATACAGTGTTGATTATGACGTTAAATCCTTCACTAGAACGTAATCTAGTAGAAATTATTGAGGCTATTGACCCAAATAAAACAGAACCAACAATTGCAGCAAAAACGATCATTGGAATTGTAATTATAGTAAATTCAATTGAATCAAAAAATACAGGATATCCAACAAGTGCAATCAAAGATGCACTTGCTAATCCAACAATTCCAATTGTACAAATATTACTTAAAATATAATCAGTTCGTGTAAACGGCCCAGACATTATTTGTTCAAACATGCCATGCCTTCTGTCATTCCAAATAATTATTCCAGAAATAAGAGTACTATTCATGATGTTAAATCCAATCATACCAGTTGCCAAAAATGTAGGATAGTCAATGCTTTTGTTACCAAAAGGAACTTCATCTATTAGTGATGTATAAGCAAAACCTGCAACAAAAATGTAAATTAAAGGAAATATTACTTGCCATATTAAAAATCCAGGGTTAATAGAGATTGTTAGATTTCTATTGACAAGTCTAATTATTGGATGCATTATCACTCACCATTTTTAAAAAGATCTCCTCCAGATTTGTAGGAACTGCTGAAAGATCTTCTATCTCAATTTTATGATCATTTAAAATTTGTAAAATATGTAATAAAACCAATTCAGATTGTTCTGAACGAATCACAATGTTAGTTCCATTATCAAAATCAATTTTACAGTCAGAAATACCTGAAAGAAGAGTTGTTATTTCATTTTGTTTTTCTAGTAAATGAATTTTGATCGTCTTTTCTTTCCCAAATTTATTTTTTAAAGCATCAGGAGAATTCACTGTAAGAATTTTTCCTTTATTTATGATAGCTATTTCATCACAAAGATATTCAGCTTCACTTAGAATGTGAGTAGTGTAAAATATAGTCAAGCCTGTTTTCACCTTATTTTTTAAATAATCCAATAATTTTCTTCGTGCTCCAGGATCTAATCCTACAGTTGGTTCATCTAAAAATAAGAGTTCCATATCATGCATGAATTCTCGAGCTACCTGTACTCTTCGTCTCTGACCAATTGATAGATCTTCGTTTCGTTTCTTACGAATATCTACAAGATCAAAATCTTTTAGAAGTTCTTCCATTCTTTTTTTGCGTTCAGTTTTTGGAACATTCCACATCATACCGTATTTATCAAGAGATTTTTCAACAGTTAATGTTGGTTCATAGCTAGGTTGTTGTAACACAACACCAATTTTATGCCGAATTTGTAGAGGATTTTCAATTGCATTTATTCCTAAAATTGTAAGAGAGCCACTTGAAGGTGGAATTAAAGTTGTCAAAAGTTTAATGGTAGTAGATTTTCCTGCACCGTTAGGACCTAAAAATCCAAAAACTTGTCCAGATTTTACTGATAAAACAACATCATCAACGGCTTTTAGAGATCCATATGATTTTGAGAGGTGTTCAACATTAAGACAAGACATTAGATAGTGTGCGATCTTCCCACTAATTTAGTTAATGAGATGAATCATCATTATTACGATTAGAAATATTGTGATAAACAAAAAAGTAGGATTTTGCGATCAGACGATATTATAGATATTACAATATGATAATGAAATTTTTATTAATAGAACTAGTTTACAGACAATGAATTGTCTGAATTCGATATTCTTGTAGATAAGTTATTGGAACAAAAACCAGAATTAACTAGAAAGGATATAGAGGATCAGATCAAACATAAAAAAGAAAAGATCGGAGCAGGTTATCTAACAGATCAAGGAGCATTGTTTTTGATTGCATCTGATTTTGGAATTTCTTTATCAGGTCCATTAAAAGTCGAAATGGGTTTGAAGGATCTTTATGCAGGTGCAAAAGAGATCTCTTTAGAAACCAGAGTTCTAAATGTGTCGCCAGCAAAACAATTTTCTCGTAAAGACGGTTCACCGTTTTATCTTAGAACTATGACAGTATATGATACAAATTCCACTGCTAGTGTAAAATTATGGGACGATAAAGCAAATTTGCCAGGAATTGAAGATATCAAACCAGGAGATCTAATTAAAATAATCAAAGCATATGTGAAATCAGATCTTAATGGTTCTCCAACTATCAATATTGGTTCAGGTTCTAATATAGAATTAACAGATAACAAAAGTGAAATTCCAACAATTGACAAAATTACAAAAGATATTAGTGAATTACAAGAAGGTCAAAAAGATCTTGTAATTACAGGAATAATAGATGGCGTTGTAAGTAGCATGGAATTTACAAATTCACGTGGTCAACCTGGAAAAGCACTTAGAATGAGGTTAAAGGGAAAAGAAGGAAATCCCATGAGGGTGGTCTTATGGGGGAAAGATGAAACAGACATTCCGAATATGATTTCTCAAAATGCAAAAGTAATACTACTTGGTGTCAATATTAAAAATGGAAATCAAGGACTAGAAATTCATGGTAATGATTCAACAATAATTCAAATCGAGGGTGATAAAATAGCAGAGCCAGTAATTGTAAGAATTCTTTCAATTGTAACTACAGAAAGTGGAAAGAACATGATTTTGGGTGTAGATAATAAAAAAAACATTTACAATATTACAGATCACTCAAATTCTACTAGCATATGTAATGAAGGTGATGTTATTGAGTGCATGCCATCAAAAATTTATGGAAATTCTGTCACAATAGATAATAATTCATTTGTAAGAAAATTAGAAAATAATGAATCAATTCCATCACTATCACAAATAAGAACAAAAATTAATGAAATTAAAGTAGATGGAAATTATTGTATTGAATCTATAGTTCTTAAAATTCCAGAAAGACGGGAAATTCAAACTAAATCAGGAGAATCTGTTCTATTATCAGAGATGTTTGTAGAAGACGATACTGGTCAAATTTGGGTTAAGGGATGGAGAAATCAAGCAAGATTAATAGACAAATGTGAATTGGGGGAAATAATTTCAATAACAGGAGTAAATGCAAAAGCAGGTTTAGAGGGAAGAATCGAATTAACTCTTACAGCATTTTCTAAAATTACAAAGAAAAATTAAGAATCCCAAAATCCCCTAGTTACCACATATTGTCTTTCTGCTTCATAAATTTGCTTAAAGAGGTGTTCTTCATCGATCATATTTCGCAAAATCCGTGCAGCGGTGTCAGCACCAACTCCATATCCAGACATTACAGTTATTGCAATTTTTCCAAAATTTTCTATTAAAGAAGAGACTTTCCAGGCTCGATCAAACTTATGCTTTTCATCTAACGAGAGTTTTTTCCCCCCATATTTTTTACGTATGATTTTTGGAAGATCATAATCAGAATAAAAAGTGGCAGTAATTTGTCGTGCTTTACAATAAGGGCAAATTAGAATATTTTTAACTTCATTTGTTTCTATTACTCGTTCCCATTTTCCACATCGAGCACATATAAGACGATGTTTTGTTTTTGCCAATCTTGCTTTTACAAGATCAATAATTCCCTTGTCAAGATTAGCTGGAGATGAATAATATTTTGTAGTATGATCTAAAATTGGTTCAGATAATTTTGAGAATTTATCTACTTCTAACCATTTAATTATGATTTCATTGTCTCTAATTTTTTTGAGAATTTTATCAGTATTTTCAAGATCGTATTTGTCATGAAATAATTCACGTAATGCTTCTTTAACAAGAGATGTTTTAGCATATCTTTCATATAAAAATCTGGCAGATTTCTTTTCATAAATTGCTCCTCTTCCAACAACACCAAATTTTTTTGCAACACACCATGTTTTCCAATTTACATTATGAGTTCCTGTCAAAGAAGCAGTAACAATTGAATAGAGATCATAATTATCTTTTATTATGTCAAGAAAGAGTTTTTCAGAAATTCGTGATCTAGAAGATAAAACTATCCTGTAACCATCAGAACGTGAATCAACTATTGAACCTAACATAGATGATAACATTGAAGAAAGTAAAGATGATAAGGTTGAGTTAATTTTTGTACCAAAACAAGAGTGTATAACTATTGAGCCTTGAGAACGATTAGATTCTATAATTACATTTTTTTCATCAGGAATTTCATTAAAATTTAATTCTTCGATAGTTTTATTGGCTAATTTTAATAATCCATTTTTTACTTTACTACGAAATATTCCAACTTTTTTTGCAGTGTTGTAATCAATAGGAATACTTTCTCCTTCCCAATATGGAACAGTTATTCCTCCTCCTCGAAATGGTTCAACATTTACTGAAAATGATTTTTCATCAACATTAAGTATCCTCCATTGTGAGCCTTTTAGAACAAAAATATTACCAGAATCGCCAAAATCACCTACAAATCTCTGATCTAAAGATCCAATGATTTTTTTTCCAACACTGTCAAATACTTTGAATTTAAGAATATCAGGAATTGTGGAAAGATTTTCAAAATAATATTTGAATGAACGGCCTTTTTTCCAAAAAGTCATTTTTGTTCTATCAAAGAATATCAAATAATTAGAATCGAGTAAATCTAAAACACTCAATAAATCATCTAATTGTAAATTTCTAAATGGATATGCATTATTAATTATTTTTAATGCGGAATTTATAGGAATTTCTCCTAATTGCATCGTCATTCCAACAAGATGATGCGCAAGTACATCCAGAGAACCATCGTGTATTTTTTGTTCTTCTATAGAACCTTCTTTAATACGGTCTAGTATTGCTCTTGTTTCAAACTCATCATCAGAATTATTTGTAATTATTAATCCCTTAGCAGAAGCATCTCTATTATGTCTACTACGTCCTATTCTTTGAATCAATTTGGATACTTGTCTAGGCGATCCATAATGGATAACTAATTCTATGGAGCCCAGATCTAATCCTAATTCAAGTGATGAAGTACAAACTACAATTCCACGTTTTCCTTCTCTTAATGTAATCTCAGTGTCTTCTCGTACTTCTTTTGATAATGAACCGTGATGTAATTCTATGTTGATATCTGATTTTTCTTTTAGTATTGAAGCAAGAAATTCAGCTTCTCCTCTAGTATTAGTAAAAAGTAGTATAGGAGAATCTAAATTTAATTCTAGTACATATTCAATTATTTTATCTGCAACGTCTGAAATTGTTCCATCAACAAATTTTATGTCAACATCATACTTTCGAACAGAAATATCCCTAACAATTTGACACTTTCTTTTAGTGCCTACTACAAACTTTCCAGCTTCCTCAAAATTACCAACTGTGGCAGATAAACCAATTTTTGTAAGAGTATGTTTTGAATTGATCTGTAAACGTTCTATACTTAATGATAATTGAGAACCTCTTTCACTTGCAAGTAATTCATGGACTTCATCAATAACAATCCATTCAAGTTCAGATAATGCATCTAGCATCTTTATCTGTGTTAGAAGAATAACTAGAGTTTCAGGAGTTGTTATTAGAACATCAGGTGGATTTTCAGTAATTTTTCTTCTTGCAGTTTGAGTTGTATCACCGTGTCGAATCTCAATTGAGAGTTCATTAGTTTGAGCGTATTTAGTAATTCTTCTAAACACATCTCGATTTAGTGCACGTAAAGGAGTAATGTAAAGAACTTTAATTTTTCCAAGTTTTTTTGATTTTTTTACTAATGAGAAAATAGGAATTACAGAGCATTCTGTTTTACCTGAACCAGTTGGTGCAATTACTAGACAATCTTTTTTTTGTAAAATTATAGGTGAGGCTTTTTTTTGAATTTCAGTTAGATTGGTAAATCCAAATTGTGCAAACAGAGAAATAAGTGTAGAGTTAAGAAGTAGATTCTTTTGTTGTATTTCTTCTTGATCTTTCATAAACCATTACGCCAGCTAACCCAAGTGCAAATAATACTACAGCAATTATTGGTATTGAATCAAAAATTCCTGCCATAGCTAGACTTTATGACTGAGGGTTAAATATCTTCACCATAATCATGTAATCCCGTGACATTTATTCTATAAGAAAAATGGTTTTTATGAAAAAGCCATCTTATTTCACCGTGAAATTTGGAGGAAATTTTTGTAAGATTAATTTTAATGTGTGTAAATGGATCAATTGCCGTTCTCATATTTTCCATTTCTTTACCTTCTACGTTTCTAATCATATTAGTAATAACAATAGGTATTTTTTTATTAATTGCAACTAATGATAAATTATGGATATATTTGATAAATAAAGAATTTTTTTCAAATGTTGTATCTTCTTTTGGATATTCATAAGAGAATAAATCAGTAATATTATCAATTACAATTAGAGAAAAATTTGAAGTGTTCATGATATCGATGGATTTTATTTGTTCAGAAGTATTAGTAATTCGTGAAACAGTTATTTTTTCAAGAATGTCAACTGTTGAATTTTGATGTTTTTGAATTTCAAGAATTCTTTCTGGTCTAAAGCTACCTGTTGTATCTTGATAGAGAACATTGCCTCCGTTTTTTATTGCATTAATACAAATTTGAAATATTAATTGAGTTTTTCCAGTTCCACTTGCACCATAAATATCAGTAATTACACCATTTGCTATTCCGCCGGATAAAAATTCGTCTAATTTTTGTAGTCCAGTAGAGATCATTTGTATAATTAACTAAAAATGATGAAAAAATTTAAGGAATTTCATAATTCATAAAAGAGGCAAGGCTTTTATTCTAGAGAACAACGTAAGCAAAACAAGTGAATAATTAGTGTCACAAACTAGTAGTGCAAAACGACCATTAACGACTCTTCAAAAAAGCACCAAGAAGAAAGTTACTGTAAGGTTGAAAAATGAAGTTGAATACAAAGGAAAAATGGATAATGTTGATTCATACATGAATTTAATCATGACTGATGCAGAAGAACTCCACGATGGTAAAACTATTGCAAATTATGGCAGAGTAATTGTGAGAGGCAACAACGTGTTATTTATCAAACTAGAAAATGAACTCTAGTGGTTCTTATGACTAATAATTTTCTGTTTACTTCAGAATCAGTTACTGAGGGGCATCCTGATAAAATATGCGATCAAATATCAGATGCATTTTTAGATGAATTTCTTAGACAAGATCCGGACTCCAGAGTTGCAGTTGAAACAATGGTTACTACAGATTTTGTTGCAGTTGCAGGAGAAGTAACATCAAAAGCTAATTTTGATAAGAAATCTCAAGAAGAATTGGTTAGAAAAATAATCAGAGAGATTGGATATGATAATAAAGATTTAATGTTTGATACTGAATCTTGTCAAATTATATTAAAATTGCATTCTCAAAGTCCAGATATTAGCCAAGGAGTGACAGCAACTAAAGAAAAAGAACAAGGAGCAGGAGATCAAGGATTAATGTTTGGTTATGCATCAAATGAAACAAAAGAGCTTATGCCAATGCCAATATTACTTGCGCATAAATTAACACAAAAATTGGCAGAGGTTAGAAAAAATAAAATTTTGCCTTGGGTAAGACCAGATGGAAAATCACAAGTTTCTGTTAGATATGAAAATAACAAGCCAACAAAAATTGAAACTGTAGTTATTTCAACGCAACATTCACCTGAAATTTCACAAGAAGAAATATCAAAAGAAATTATTAGTAAAGTAATCAAACCAGTTTTAGGAAATCTTTGGAATGATCAAATCAAAATTCACA
>JBHIUL010000023.1:9195-11928 GCA_042138315.1 Nitrosarchaeum sp. | reverse complement strand
AGTTTTGAATTCTCATGTGAAAATACGGCCATGATGGATTCTGCATCTGCCCCACCTTTTGCCCATATCTGATTTACTTTTGGATCATCAGCTTGATAATGTCCTAAACCTAACGCATGCCCCATTTCATGAGTTATTGTGGTTCGTAATTTTTCTGATGTTAGTATGTCTTTACCATAACATGGGCTGTGGTAAATATAGCGGTCATCTTGAGTTTGACAAATTTTTACATCTTTGTAATAAATTTTGATTAATTTTGTACCGTTGTTGTCATAGTTACGATAAGTTACTCCAAGTGTTCTGTACCATTCATTTTCATCTTTAGGTATTGAATTGAATTGTATTATGATGTTACAATCTTTTGGACTGATATTTTCCTCTGAAATTGATTTGTAATCTATTCTCCAATTGTCTTTTGATATCCTATTTTCATATTGTTGTAATGCTGATTGCCAATCTTGAACTGCAAGCCTTGCTGATTCTGATAATCTATCTGCCCCCCATTGTTTTAGATCTGGATCATCACCCATTTTTGGTTCATATGTGCAAACAAGAGGATTTTCTGAAAACTGTTTTCCAAATATCTGATATTCCACATTATATCCAAATGAATTATTTGCAAAATTTATGCAAAGCAATCCTCCTATGATCAGAAATATAATTAAAAACTTCATTAACCACTTCACTTATTTGAAATTCATACTTTTTTGCAACTACTGAACATTTCCATTTAGAATTGATTGTAGTTTTTCTATTATCATATTGTGAATTATGATCTCCATTTCCACTACTGAATTATTCACTAACTGTTGATTTTCTTTGATTGCATTTTGTAGTCTTTCTCTGATCTCTTGATCTTGGAATATTTGCTGTCTTAGAGAAAATGCTTCTTTTTGATTTTTAACAAAAATTTGAAGCCAATAATACCCAGTCTGGCTATCGTCTATTTTTATTTCATTTATTTTCATAGCTTTATTTCTCAAATTACTATTTTAATTATAGTTAACCCATATGTGACTTTTTTTTGCCTTTGTTTTTTAATACTGTGTTTCGTATAGGCCCCTTATT
Organism: Nitrosarchaeum sp.; assembly: GCA_042138315.1. Classification (GTDB taxonomy): domain Archaea; phylum Thermoproteota; class Nitrososphaeria; order Nitrososphaerales; family Nitrosopumilaceae; genus Nitrosarchaeum. The sequence goes on along the minus strand of JBHIUL010000023.1, from coordinate 10,860 downwards.
GAGTCAGGGACATCTCGCGGTGTTAGCTGGAGGCAATAGCTCACATAAACTAGTTAACACATTCATTTGCCTCCACTTTTGAGGGGGCATCTCAGATTTCTCAATTTATTTCATAAAATTGGCTTCTTTATGCTCTTCACATTCTTGGAGTAGTTCTCCATGTTCATTAATTGTGCAGTTACAATCAAAACTCATAAAATATGATTTTGACTATTGGATTAAACCATTGCTACAAAATTATCAGAATCATAAAATATCTTTACTTTGATACTATTTTTTTAATTCTATACCAGTTTTTCTTTGATAATACTATGATTTCTCCATCTTGTTTTGTTCCTTCATAATTTATTGCAATTTTACCAAACTCGTCATCGATGTCTTCTTTTGCAGACACTGTGAATTTTATTTTTAGCACTTCATCTGTATATAGTGGTTTTAGAAATCTGCTACTTCTATTTTCCCAATCTGAATCTCCATCAGTTCCAACAAATATGATGTGGTTTCCATAGATCTGACTTAGTCTTGTAAATTCCCCTTCCATTCTAGATAAAATGGCTCTACCTGAAACTACTTTCTGTTTTGACTTTTGCATGTCTTCTAAAAATGCATTTTTTACTCTAGAGAATTTAAAATATTCTGTGAGTTCTTTTTCTGAAATACTACATGTAGAAAAAAACTCATCTCCAACTTTTAACTCTGAAAATTTTTTCATTCCAATCTTGATTCATCAACACAAAACGTGACTTCTGATGAATCAATGGCACTATCTGAGACTGCGAAGTTTAATGCTTGTGCAATTCTTTCATTATTTGGCTCTATTCCAGTAACTGAACCAGGAAATATTGAAAATATTCTAATCTTTGAGTTTAACACATCGCTTAGTTCTTGGTTTACTGTAGTTGTGAATGGTCTTAATGCGCCTCTGAATACTTCTACTTGTGCTCTTTGCATCCCTGTGACTTTTTTACCTATTGGCAAGTCTGGTCCAATGATTAACATGGTTCCCTTTGCATCTTTGTATAATCTTGGATCTTTATCTCCTCCTGGAACAAATTGTTCTAATGCTCTTTGTCCTACTGTTATTGGAGTTGTGATGAATTTTTCAATTAATTCTTGCCATTTTGCTCTTGATAATTCTGTTAGTTTTGCAATATTTGGCAATTTTCCTGTAATGTGAACTACTGCTAATATGCTACCTAGATTGGTATTTGCCGTGTTTAACCATTTTTGAACCTCGTCTGGATTTTTGATATTTACTATATGAGAATGAAATTTACTGCTAATGTACTCTTGTAATTCTTTTGGAGTTGATTCAGAAATAAAACATGCAACTTTTCCACCATTTTTTATAACATGTTGTGCAAGATGTTCTACTCTTTCTGCATCTGATTTTTCAGTTGCATCCACTGTAAAAATCACTGATCTTCCAGTAAAGTTTGGTTGATGTACTCCTGGTGTGGTAGTTCCAATGTATGGTTTTACTGGATAAAATACCCTGTCCCCTGGAATGACTTTGCCGTTTAGTATTTTTGCAATTTTGTCATCACATAGATTCAAAACAGATTCTGCAACTTGTTCTTGTGATAAGAATTGTTGATCAGCAATCATATGTGATGTATTCTTCTGAACTTTTTCTGCAATTGTTTGAATTTTATTTAATAAATT
>JBHIUL010000023.1:0-9095 GCA_042138315.1 Nitrosarchaeum sp. | reverse complement strand
TGTACTGGACCTGGATTTGTTCCAATTGAAATTATTTTTTTATCTGTTAACTCCCAAGACATTGCCTCTACAAGTCTGTTTTTTCCACCCTGTGCTGCTGTATATGGTGTTCTGAATCTATATGGTCTTTGTTCTAATGGTCTCTCTTCTGTGAAAAATGTTGAAATTGTAACTATCTTTCCGTTTTCTTTCATTACTTTTAGTGCTTGTACTGAACCCCAAAATGTTCCAGTAAGATGAATGTCTACTGTACTTTTGAAATCATCTAACGATGCATTTGTAAAACATGTGACAGGTCCTGAAACCCCTGCGTTATTAATTACATAGTCTAACGTGATGTTTTCTTTTTTTAGAGTATCAAACATGTTGTTAACTCCATCTTCATCACTGACATCAACTCCTGAGAAAATTCTTACATTTGCACCACTGTTTACTTTGGCAATTATTTCTTTAAGCATAACTGATGTTTCTTCTAATGGTTCTCTTCTTCTCCCTAAAATTATGACACTAGCCCCATTTTCAATAAATTTTTTAGCTACTGTTTGTCCTATACCAGTTCCACTGCCTGTTATTAGTGCAACTTTACCCTGAAATTTCAGCATAGTTACACATACGATTCTCTTGTATTATTTATTTGGATTGATATGTGTCCTTTGTAAAATACTGGTATTTTCTCCTTAGTGTATCAGTTTCTCTTGTTATTTCATGATTTGTTGTTACTACATAATAATTTGTGATACTGTGCGACACTACAAGTTTTCACTTTAATCTAGATCAGACTTAAATATCATTTTGACGTATATAATATAACGAGAACCTGTCATATCTGCGTAGTAGACTTGATAGTGAGGAAAACATTCATGTTATTGAAAAATAGAATTCGTTAGAGTTTTCCACCTTCTTCTCGTTGATATATTTTGAATGTTCTTTAACTTGATTTTTTGTGATATGGCTAGATCTATATGGTAAAATAATTTCTTGATATCTTTATTTGTGGGTATGATTTTTTGTCATTTATGCACGATTCAGAGTCTGACACATTTGTCATACAATCATGGCCTGAAAAATTCTCTGACATGTTAAAATCTATAGGAATTGATTCTAAATCTAAAGAAATTGGAACTGATGATGTTGAAAAAGGCGATTATTATAGCAGATATTTCTCTCAAACACCTAGAATGGTAACAAACAAGGGATGCCTTGATGTTAAGAATTCTAATATTGATGTAATTCAAATTATTCAAAAGGGATAGACATGCAAGATCCAAATCCGTTACCATGGGGTGCTCTTGATAGATATCAAGCTCACTTTATTGTTAGAAAACAAACAAATTATGATGTGACAAATTTTGTTGCCAAGACTCATCTTATCACTACGGGACATTTTTCATCAAAGACAATTTCAAAAGTAGAGTGGAATGGTAATGGTACTCTTGCAAGATTGTTAAATGAAGACAGCACTCTCAATGAAATGATTGCAAAACAATCTATTCAAGACGCTACGATTTACATCGAACCTACTGAAGATGCAGTTAGGATTCGAAATAAATGGAAGAATCATCTTGAATTTGGAATTACTAAAGAACTCTTTGAGATTTATGATAGAATAGCTGGACACATAAAAAAAGCCTAAGCTTTCCACCAATCTAATGCAAGAAAATCTACTTTGTCTTTTCCTCTTGGTATGGCCAAGATGAATTGTTTTCTTACTGTGGTTGCGAGTCTACCTGCTAAAACAATTCCAGTAGATGTGATTGGATCACTTCTATTATACACTTGAATTAAAAATGGCGCATGATCAATACCTGGACCTTTTTCATATACTGCAAAGTCACACCCAAATTTTATTCCCGGATTAATTACGTATCCTTTATCTCTAAAATTTTTGTACACTAGATATTTTTTATCGAAATCATGATATTCTTTTTTACATAGTTCTATTGTTTCTTCAATTGTTATTTTTTGATTTAATTTGTAAATGGAAATTTTTTTATTTTCAAGTAGGTATAACCCTTCTATGAGGTCTAAAATCAATGGGACGTTGATTTCTTCAGGCTTTGGTTTTGGAATTCCAATTGGCTTACCGTAATATCCATGACTGAACAACTTACGTGAATCTTCTATATTCCAAACTATTATTCTATTTTCAATTAACTCTGCTTTCATCAATTTTTTTAATTGTGATGTGTATATGAATTCTCTAGTCTAAACATCTGTGATGGATAAATTACACGCCTCAATCACATGTTTGTTTTTACAATATCCTGATCATTTCTAAAGTAAAAAGGTGGGTGATAGTTTTGCTATAGACTTAATGCTAATAGTATAAAAGAATCTGAAACTCGTTGACATTTGTCTGACATTTCTTCAATTCCTTCAATAACATCTTTTATCAACAACAGCTCTTTTGTGTTTGTAACTTCTGATAAGAGTTTGATTGTTGCTTGTCTATATTTGACGTCTATTTCACGTTCTATCTTTTGTGTTTCTTGTGCTAGTTCAATTGCATTAGCAGTATTGGTGTTTAGACTACGTATGATTTCATTTAGTTTGTAAACTTCGTCTACTACCAACTCGATCAACTTTGTAATATCTCCGTCCAGTTTTGCACTTTTCAGTGTAGTTATCTTGATGTTTGAAAGTTTGAATGCAATTCCAGTGATATATCCTGCAATCTCATCCATGGTATATGCTGTATTGAGAAGGTTCTCCCTGTTCATGATTAGGCCTCCTACATCAGCTACTTCTCTGGTGATTTTTCTTCTAAGATTTTCAACTTCTTCTTCAATAGTTGATATCTGTTCCAGTGAATTTTTGATTCCTGTCTTGTCTTTTTTCATCATCAAATCTGGTAGTGTTGCAAGCTCTCTGGCAGCGTTTAAGATTCTGTTGATTTCGTCTTGTAAAACTGCTATAGCCTTTCTTTTTGCTTGAACTTCAAGCTCTCCGCTATACATTTCAGATTTTAAAATATGCTCAGGTAATTTAAATCCTCTATGATTTAGTGGAATTTTTGCGCATAAATCACATCAAATTTTTGTCATGTGCTACTTTTTTCTGACCTTTGAATAACGTCATAACTTCTTCATTAGTTGATGCATCTTCTGCATCTTTTTCAAGTCTTATTTTTCCGGTAAATTTTGGAAATCTTAATGCAAGACCTGTATCTTTTCTAATCTCATTTCTTGCTGCCTTGTGAATAGGACTTAGAGTTATTTCAGATGCAACCACTTCAATTACTAGTTCTGGCTCAAACCACACATCTGCCTCCATCTCACTGTCGATTCTTGGATTTTTCTTAATTGTTACCTTATTTGATAGGATTTGGTAGAGTTGATCCAAATCTTCATCTGAAAACCCTGTCCCTACTTTACATATGCTTGTAAAAGTATCTGTGTCATAATCATATGAAGCTAAAAGCAATGTTCCGTATTTTCCAGTCCTTCTCCCCTTTCCAAAAAATGCACCAATAACTACAAGATCAAGACTGTCGCCAAGTTCGTTTCTATACTCTCGTTTTAATTTTAGCCAATAACTTCCTCTCGATCCTGCTTGATATGGTTTGTCTAACATCTTTAGCATCACTCCTTCACATCCTGAATTGATACTGTTTTCTAAAAACTCTTCAATATCTTCCTGATTGTTTATGGTTGTCATCGGTATGTGTTTTGCATAATCGTCTTCTTTTACAATTTTTTCTAACAGGTTTCTTCTTTCTTTGTATTCTAATTCTAAACAACTTTTTCCATCATAATATAACACATCAAAAAAATTCACCGTGATTGGGTATTGTGATACTGCTTTTTCTATTTGATATTTTCTTCTTCGATGCATTAATTCTTGAAATGGTAAGAAATCTCCTGTGTTTTCATTGATTGCAACTGCCTCTGCTTCTAAAATTACTTTTTGTGCTTGAATTGTTTTTGGAATCTTTTCTACAATGTCTGGATAATACTTTGTGATGTTTTCCAGACTCCTTGAAAATAATATCACTTTATCTCCTTCTACATGTAATTGTACTCTTTCCCCATCTAACTTGTATTCTGCTGCAAATTGAGTTCCTAATTTTTCAATTGCTTCTTCTTCACTTTTTACTCTATCTGCTAACATTGGTCGTATTGGATTAAACAAATTAATTTCAAATTTCTCTATTCCACTAAGTCCTTTGATTGCAATAGTCTCTGCAACTTTTCCAAGATCACTTGATACGTTGTATGCATGCTCCAAAATTTTTCTATTTTCTTTATTGTCTGTAAATGCAATTGCAAGCGCATCCATTACTGTATTTTCTGCAATTCCTAATCGTAATGTTCCAAGTAACATCTTTAAGATGAATTTAGCTTCAACTGGGTTTGCATCATTGAGTAACCCTGAAATGTATTTCATCTTTCTATCTTGAGTCTTTGAACCCTCCAATTTTGCTATTGTAAACAAATTCTCATAAACTCTCTCCACAGTTATGTCTTGAACCAAAAATGTTGTTTGCTCTTTTTGTTCTAAAATTTTAGCAGCTGCATGTCCCAAATCACCACTCTTCCTATATTCGTCCTCGATTTTTTTTTCTGCGTTATTTGATCCAGCTGATTTTGCTATTGCTCTTATTGCTAGTTTTTCTGCAACTCCTAATTCTACTCCTTCAAAATCTGGTCTTAGTTTTCCTTGAAGCAGATACACGATTCTGGAGATTACGTCTTGTGGTGTTTTTTTAAATAATTCTACAAGATACTGTGTTAGATCTAGTCTCTTTGTAGTTGATTCCATTTTACTGAATGCATCAGCTAGAATAGAAAACTCCACTCTAATTCCATTGTATTATCCTGAATAAAAGTCTGAATCTTGATTAGATATATCTAAAAATTGTTGGCTTGTCTGATTTTGAAAGTTTTGAAACCATGGCAAAATTGTATAATGGGTATGCCTCTTTGTATTGTTTCATAAAACTCCATGCCACATCATGTGTCTTAAACTCTGTACGAATATCCACAATCTCACTTTTTTTACCATACACATCAAAGACTATGATTGAATAGTTCTTTGGACGATTATGTGGTCTTGCTTTTAGAAACCACATAAATGCAAACAAAAACACAGCTCCTAAAATTATTGTCTCTCCTGCATACTTGAAAAATGTCATTAGTGTTGCAGGTATTGTATGTCCAAATAACACTGCCATAAAGTTTGAAAATGAGATCACTGCAATTGCTGTGAAAATGTATGTCTTCCAATCAAATACCTTTAAGATTTGCATGGGTGTTTTTAGTATGCTTTGATTTCTATTAACCCTTTCTGATTTTTTCATCTATGATTTTCTAATCTGGATCTTCGTAGTTTTCTTTCTTTTGAGACTTTGTGCCAGATTCTTCTATTGGCACCATCTTAGTTTCCAAAATGTCCATTCTGGTTCTATATCCTTCAGCATATTCTAACTCTGATGGAACCAATGTAGCTGGATGAATGAATCCCTGACTTCTCATAGCAAGTGCTTTTTTTGTTGCAATCTCTCTTATGTAATCCCAATCTGGAGTTGAGAATCCGTCGAATGGACCTGTGAATTTTCCATCATGCATACTAAATACCAGTGCTTGTACAATTGGAATGCAAAAGTTGATCGATGCTGGAGAATTTAGTTTTACTGGCATTAACGGCATATTGTGACTTCCACGTGTGTTTCCTGCAACATAATGTGGATTGTTAAACACGCTGCCGACTTCTTCTGTTGCTGGAAAGTTCTTTTGTGTTCTGATTAAACATATTGGATCATCTTTTCCAACATATGTTCCTGCAATATTGTGTAATCTGTCTGTTGATGCTGCAAGAATTGGTTCTCCTTGTTTTGTTGTAACTGTTGAAACTACATATCTTCCAGGATACATTAAAGCGGCCTCAATTGTTGGTTTATCTTCCCACAATGAGAGCTTTGCAATTTTTCCTTCTTCTACATCCATTACATTGATTATCACACCACTTGCAAGTGATTTGTTTACAATTAATCCTGTGTTGCTTAAACTATCTACAAACATTCTGTAAATTGGATAATTGAATGCTCCTGGTTCTGTTTTATCTGCAGCAAAAACCGTGAATGCTTCGTTTGGTCTTTCTTCAAATTCCATCTCTGCAACACCTGGACCCATTCCTTTCACATTTCCTGAAAAAGAATCTTTTAGAAGATCTTGACCTGCACCATAAAGCCCTTCTTGTTTTGCAACTTGAGTTCCTGCCATAAATGCATCCCAAGCTAATTTATGAATTTTATCGTTATCCATTCCATGTGTATGTGACATGACAATGTGGACATCATCGCCACAATATCCTATGTAATAATCAATTAACAAATCCGCGGAACTTTTGACTGTTTTTCTAACTGCTTCTATTAATCCGTCACTTGGTCTTGTATGTCCTCCAATTCCACCTACATCTGCTTTAATTACTGAAACTGTAATTTTCATGTCTTCATTCATTTTCACTTTGATTTATGTGTAGTTTTTCAAATTTTTTCGATCTAAAAATTCTTGAAAAAATTCTATATTTTTTTCAAAAATTCATAACAGTAATAAATCCCTTCGAATAGCGATTTGATATGGCAGTTAAACCACACTTGAACCTGATTGTTACAGGTCATATTGATAATGGAAAATCAACAACTATGGGTCATTTCTTAATGGATCTGGGTGTTGTAGACGATAGAACTATTGCAGCACATGCAGCCGAATCCGAGAAGACCGGAAAAGGTGATACTTTCAAGTACGCGTGGGTTATGGATAATATTAAAGATGAAAGAGAAAGAGGTATTACAATTGATCTTGCATTCCAAAAATTCGAGACACCAAAATACTTCTTTACATTAATTGATGCTCCTGGTCACAGGGACTTTATCAAAAACATGATTACTGGCGCTTCAGAAGCAGATGCCGCTATCTTAGTACTTTCCGCAAAAGAAGGTGAAACTGATACAGCAATTGCTGCAGGTGGCCAAGCAAGAGAACATGCATTTTTGTTAAAGACACTTGGTGTAGGCCAAATTATTGTTGCAATTAATAAAATGGATGCAGTTGAATACAAAGAAGCAGCATACAAAGCAGCAAAAGAAAAAGGCGAAAAACTAGTTAGATCTGTTGGTTATAAATTAGAAAACGTACCATTCATTCCGGTATCTGGATGGAAGGGAGACAACTTAGTTAAGAAGTCCGAAAACATGGCTTGGTATACTGGAAAGACACTCATTCAAGCATTTGATGACTTTACAGTAGCTGAAAAACCAATTGGTAAACCACTTCGTGTTCCAATTCAAGATGTTTACACTATTACTGGTGTGGGTACTGTACCTGTAGGTAGAGTTGAAACCGGTGTAATGAAAGCAGGACAGAAAATTATTGTAATGCCTTCTGGTGCACTAGGTGAAATCAAATCAATTGAAACCCATCACACAGAAATGCCAACTGCAGAAGCAGGTGATAACATTGGATTCAACCTTAGAGGTATTGAAAAGAAAGATATCAAAAGAGGCGATGTACTTGGAACTCCTGATGCACCACCAAAAGTTGCAAAAGAATTCAAAGCACAAATTATTGTTATTCATCACCCAACCGCTATTGCACCTGGTTACACTCCAGTCATGCACTGTCACACTTCACAAGTAGCAGCAACTGTAACTGAATTCTTACAAAGAATTAATCCAGCTACGGGAGCAGTTGAAGAAGAAAATCCAAAGTTCCTTAAAGTCGGTGATGCAGCAATTGTAAAAATTAGACCTGTAAGACCAACTTGTATAGAAACTTTCCAAGAGTTTCCTGAAATGGGTAGATTTGCACTCAGAGATATGGGTGCAACTATTGCAGCAGGAATTGTTAAGGAAATTACTGAAGAGTACAAACCATAGGTTGAGTTGATATGACTCAAATCGCTCGTGTCAAACTCACAAGCATTAGTCTTCCTAAACTTGACGGTGTTTGTAATGAGATCATGGGCATTGGTAAAAAAACTGGTGTTAAAGTTAAAGGCCCCACCCCACTTCCTGTTAAAAAATTACATGTTGCAACAAGAAAATCTCCATGTGGTAGTGGAACTGAAACTTATGAAAAATGGGAGATGAAAATGCATAGAAGAATAATTAACATTAGTGCAGATGATAAAGCAATTAGACAATTAATGAGATTAAAGATTCCTGATGACGTTTACATTGAATTATCTTTAACATAATCTGGTATCCTTAAATTATAGAAATTTTGATGATAAATATGGCTGAAGAAAACATGGATGCTGAAATTGTTCAAGAACCAACTGAGACATTTGATGTAATTTACTCTTGTTTAAGATGTGGAACTGATGTTTCAAATACAGAATTATTTCGATTACCTGAAATCAAATGTATTTGTGGATTCAGAGTATTTACCAAGGTAAGACCACCTGTAGTAAAAACTGTAAAAGCAATCTAATTATCTGTCTTTTTTGTAACTGTGTTCTCTTTGTAAATGAGTTCTCATATCTTCCATATTTGAAAAATATTTTTTACATTCTTTGCAATCATACTGTAAGTCTTTTCCATGTACAATTTGTTTGTGATTCATCAGTTCTTCTTGATGTGAAAATTTACTATTACATACATCACAAACAAATTTCTTAAAAAGTCCCATATTTACCCAAACTCTGCTTTCTTTTTATCCCAACATTTTCTGCAGAGTTGACCTTCTATCATCCATTTACTTTTTGGATTATGTCTAATGAATCCCAATGCTGTTCCGCATAACGCACAAAATTTTTTCTTTACTTCAAAGGATTTTTCTTTTTCATCAAAACAGTCTTTACATAACAATCCTTCCATGTCCCACTGCCATCTAGGTTCCCATAACTCTGAAATTATCTTTGTTGTTTTACACGATACACATGGCTGTCGTACTTTTCCCTCATAGTACTCTTTTGATTTATCAAAATGACAATCTCCACAAAGATGACCTTTGATATTCCATTCTCTTTTTGGTTTGTGTTTGTGTGTAAGTTCTTTATTACAAATAGTACAGTATGTTTGTTTTTTACTAAATAAGCCCATATGCTGTATGTTGTAATTGAAATAATTTAAGTTAATGCAATATTGTTATGTT
>JBHIUL010000022.1:0-12097 GCA_042138315.1 Nitrosarchaeum sp. | reverse complement strand
TCATTACGTGCAAGTAAAATAATGCAAGATAGAGCAATGAAAAATAATAAAATCAAATTCCATTGGAATTCAGCAGTTGTCGATATCAAAGGAGATCAGAAAATGCAACAAGCAGTATTAAAAAATATTAAAACAGGTGAAGAAAAAACCATAGACGTTGGAGGGCTTTTTGTTGCAATAGGCCATGAACCAAATACAAAACTTTTCAAAAAACAGATTGATTTAGATGATGAAGGATACATTATTTTAAAAAATAAAACACATACAAACATTGAGGGAGTATTTGCAGCAGGAGATGTACATGATAGAAGTTACAGACAAGCAATCACTGCAGCTGGATTTGGATGTATGGCTGCAATAGATGTAGACAAATATCTTACAGAGAATGCATAAAAAATCCAGTCACATAATTATTTTGGAAATATTTTAAAAAACTAATGGAATTTAAATTTTAGAAAGTATTTGTTTCTTTTTTTCTTGAAATTCCTTTGTTGTAATGATTCCTGCCTTGTGTAATTCCCCTAGTTTTTCAATTAGTTTCAACCTATCTTGTCTAGAAGTTTGAAGATTTTTGCCTGTTTTTAGTCCAGATTTGATAGTTGATTTTGTGCTATTTTTTAGTCTAGAACCAGCAATGCTGCTTTTTTTAATAATTTGTCTACTTAGAGTATAGCCTTTTTTCTTTGCTTGTTTAAGAATTTCTTCAGATTTTTGTCGCGTAACATCACTAACTAACGTATGTTTTTTTGCCATTTTACCCAACTCAAGAGTTTTCTTGCGAGCAAGATGTGCCTGAAACTTTAGATCTTTGATAATTTCATTTTTAGATTTCTGCTTAAAGCGTCTAGTATATTCTTCAATTACCAGTACAGGAAATGGACTAAATTCTACATCAAGATAATATTTGATAATAATGTCATCAGATAAGGTTTTTAGGTATTCTTTAATTGATTTTTCTGATTTTATTTCCATGGTTTTAAGTTATTTTATACTCATAAAAAGATTCAAGCACGAAATAAGATCATTTCCTTATCTTTGAATATATTAAAAGTGCAAGCCCTGCAACACCACCAACAACAATAGCAAATCCAATTAGCCATTCTTGTGAAAACCAATTGTAATTTGTAACCATAATAATTCCAATAAGAATAGAAACCAGCATTACAAGTGCAACAATTAACAAATTCTTTGACAATTTGAAATCAAATCCTATCCAAGATTTTCTTCTTCTTCTTGGCAAATTCTTCATCAGTGATAATTCCTAGTTCTTTGAGTTTAGATAATTTTTCTAGAGTTTCAACGCTAGATGCACCATATTGAGTACCAATTTTAATCCTGCCAACAACAGATTCAAAAAAATAAAAAAACCCATTACTGATTTTTTTATAAAATCTAGGACCTTTCTTTTTTAAGAGAATTCCAGAATCTAGTGTTTTTTCTTTAATTTTTAATGAATTATTTTTTAATGATTTCCAATATGGTTGATTTTTAATAAAAGTGGCACTAGTGGTAGTAGATTCGGTGATTTTTTCTATAGATTTTTTACCAATGTTCTTACCATGTTCTATTGTCTCATCATAGTTTTTTGCTACATCCTGAAAAATTTTTTCTTGTTTTTTCTTAATATTATTTTTAAAATTTTCTGATTCTTCATCATTGTTTTGCATAAATTACCACACTCATAATATCTAGTAACGTGTATTATTTTAATAGAAGCATTCTTAGGCACGACTAAGATTTTTAATAAAAATCAGGCATATTCAAATTAAGATAATTCATCAAAAATAAGGTAGATGTGAAAGCAGAAAATTCCTAAATATTCAATTCAGTGTAGACGAGATATAATGAAAAATGCTCAATGTAAAAAATGTTTAAAAAAATGTAATCAAAAAGATATTTACACTATACAACAATTCCAATATAGAAAAAAACCAACATATGAGTGGACAAAAGAATTTTTTAGAACTTTAAAAATCGATGAATGGGATTCGTTTTGTGAAAAATGTGTTATGGAATATTCAAAGATATCAGATGAAGTATGGAGAAATCATGCTCAATAGATTTCAAACTCTTTATTGTAGAAAAATATGGATAAAACATGGTCGATGAACTGGAAAAATTAAAAAAATTAGCTAAAGAATACAGTGATGATCTAGCCAAGTTAGGAAAAGATGTATCAGAAATTCAATTTAATTACAAAGTAATAGAAAATGCATCAGAGGAATATTGGAAAAATAGAATTAGTGAATTCAAAAAATATGTTGAAAAAGGTGTAGAATACTATACTCAGGCACATAGACTAATGAATTTGGTAGATAAAGAGCAGTCAGGATTATTTTTACTTAGTATAAGCAAATTCCGCCAAATAGGAACGAATCTAGTAACCAACATGGAAAAAATAAAAGAAAATCCATCAATTGTCAAATCAAAAGATAAACAACAAAGTAAATGGAGTAAAGAGATCAGAGAAGAGCAGACAAAATTAAGCAATGCATGTTTACACCATGAAATGGATATGAATAAATTTTTTCGAGAGTTTTATGAAAAACATTTAATGAGTATTTTAAATGAGAGTAAAAATAAAACAGATAATTAATCAATATGCCAATTCAGACATATATTTTGCATCTTTAAGTGCATCTTCAAATTCTTTCTCAGCCATTATGTTTTGTTTAGCATAAACACTTTTGAATTTTCTTCCATCATCAGCAAATATACCTACCACACAACCATTACCATTAATTTTGTATTTTTTCATACATGCATAAACAGCCGCAGAAGAAGGGCTAATCAACAACTTATCTTTTTGAAATACTTCTTTTACAACAGAAAATGCTTCGTCATTATCAACTGAAACCCAGTCATCAACTATATTTTCTCGTTTTAAAAATAATTCAGGTTTTGCAGATTCTTCAAAATTTCTCCATCCTTGAATAAGATGATTTTGTTGTGGTTGACATCCAATAATTTTAATTTCAGGATTTTTTTCTTTAAGATATGCACCAATTCCAGTAATAGTTCCACCTGTTCCCACACCAGTGAAGAAATGAGTTACTTTTCCATCAGTTTGTTTCCAAATCTCAGGACCGGTTCCAACATAATGACCCATGAAATTTGCTTCATTTGCATATTGATTTGGAGAATAATATGTGTCAGGTCTAGATGATGCTATAGAAGTTGCAAGGGCAATACTTTGATCAGTTCCAGCACCGACTTTTGGACATAGATCATCACTAGTTTCAAAAACTTTAGCTCCAAGATTTCTAATGATGTCTTTAGTTTCGTTACTAGCTTTTTCAGGAATTACAATCTCAACTTTATACCCAAGCAAATTTGCAATACCAGTTAAAGCAATACCAGTATTTCCAGAAGTAGGTTCAATGATGATACTTTTTCCTTTGGTGAGTTTACCCTGTTTCTCACCTTCTTTGATCATCCAATATGCAGCTCTGTCTTTTACAGAACCAAATGGATTATGACCCTCAAGTTTTGCAAAATATGTAATGTTTTGACTTGAAAGAGAATCTAATTTTACAAGAGGGGTGTTGCCAACTCGATTCAAAATATCAGAACTTGTGACAGATGCCATGATTTTTTATTTCACCTTTTTAATTTGAAAGGTGATTGTGTTTCCATCTTTTTTCATATCTAATAATTCATGGCCATTTCTTGTCACCCATCTTGAAATATCATCCTCAGCTGCAGGATCATCCGCAGAGACAGTCAACACTTGCCCTACCTGCATTTTTTCAATCTCAATTTTGGTCCTAAATACAGGTTCTGGGCAAAATAATCCAGTGGCATCTAATTTTTTTTCATTTGATTCAGACATGGGTAACTAATTCATAATGCATGTTTTGTTATATTAAAATCTACTTTAACAACTAAAAATCTTACATGAACGAAATTAGCTTGGATTAACTTTTGAATGTTGAAAAAGAAAGTAGATAATCATAGAAATATGAGAGACATTATTAAAAAAACAAGGATAATTTTTTAGATTTGTAAATAATTTTACCAAGCATTTTTATTATTTTTAATTTTTTTATTAGAGAGATCATTAGTTTTAGTAATTTCATAGTAGAAAAAACAGGTATCAATACGAGAGTAATTATATCAAACCAATTTTTCTTAAGAAAAGTCCTAAAATCTTTAGATTTACGATATTTCAAAAACAGATCCAAAATTAATGCAAATATAAGAACACCAAAAATAATATCAGATATTGTTCTAACGTTTTCAAGATAGATTGTGTCAGGAATTTTTAAAAATCCATAATCAATCAATAAAATGATAGAGAAAACTATTATCAATGTAAAAATGGAATAATCCAAAATTTTAATTTTATTCGATGTTTTATCTAAAATCAGTCACACTCAATTTTTTTCAATTAGTAATCATAATGCCATTTTAAACATAGTGCCAATATTCCTATCCCTCATAAATTCAGGATCATGGTTTTGAAAATTGATTTTTTTGGAAATTCTTTTCATTAAAAATAATGCTATTTTATAAAATAATGACCAAACATGACTGTTTTGGTTATGATCATATATTTTTAGTAAAAAAGTCAATAGCCATTTTGCATTAGGGTAATGTTCTGCAATATAATCAATCAAATAATCTTTTGAATTATGAATTTTGTATTTTAAATGATCAAGAGTTTCATTTTGCAATGCATAGCCAGTTTGAAAAATTTCAATTTTTCCATGTTTCATTGATTGTAAAATGCTATCAAGGTTATTTTCAGATTCAACAAGATTAACGCAACGTCCAAGTGTAGATAATACATGAGAATCACTTCCAGACACCTGAATCATGTTATTGTCTAATGCAAATTGTGTTGCGCGTGCATTAGAAAGAATATCAACATTATTACTGTTAAAGACCTCAACCATATCACATTTTTTAGCACCATCACGAAGTGCATCTAGTAAACTAAATGGATGTGGTGCAGATGAAACTCCGCCTTGTTTTCTAACTTCATCTATTATTTCATCCAAAGTAATACCAGGTTGGATTTCATTATGTATACCATATGCTAAAACATGGGCCCCAGTATCAGTGGTGATTTCCTCTGCAGGATAAACTTCAATATTTCGAAATTTTAGATGATCTTTTTTGTATTGTAATAGTTGATGATATCCATCCAAAGTATTATGATTGGTAACAAAAATTGCATCCAATCCTAGATGATAGGAACGTTCCAATTGTTCTCTTATAGAAATATTGCAATCGTATGGTGCCTCATCATCACCTACATGAAAATTTGAAAATGAGTTATGACAGTGTAATTCAGTTTTTAGAATCAATTTCAAGTAAAAGTTTCTTTATTGGATTATAATTCTATTGCAAAAAAGACTATTCATCGAAACAAATCTTCATTTACAGGACGAATGAGATTGTGAATTGACGATTTTTCATTTTTGAAATCATAACCACGTATAATTGCAACAGGGCATTTAGTTGTTTTTTTCATCACTAGTTCTGCAGCAGAGCATAGCTCATCAGCTATTGCAATGGCAGTAACACGTAAAATCTTATCAAAAGTGTCTTTGGTTCCAGCATAATCCAAAATTGGGGTCATACCAGAAATTCCAATAGCACAGTTTGTTTGACCCATTCTAAACGGACGTCCAAATGTATCAGCAATAATAACAGATACAGTTTTGTTTGTTTTTTTTAGAATTTGGTTACAGATTTTTTCTGCAGAAGCATCAGAATCAAGAGGCAATAATGTTGCGAATCCATTTCGTACATTACTTTCATCCACACCAGCATTTGCACAAATGAAACCATTGTTTGTTTCAACAATCAATATCCCACGTTCCATTCGTATGATTTGTTTTGATTCTTTTAAAATCAATTCCACGATACAAGGATTTTTTCCATATTCAGAGCTAATACCTTCGGCCAACAAAGACGGCACGACGGATGATAATTCAACTATACGAGATTCATGTTTTGAAATAATTTTTTGCGCAACAACTAGAATATCACCATCATGAATTTCTTCAGAACGTATAATTAATTCAGATAGGTCATCGCTAGGCTCTATTTCCTTTTCTATACGTATTGGAATTATTTGCAATTACACTAGTTGTAAAAAGACAGTAAGATATTGTTTATGCAGGAGCCGTGGTTTCAAGATTAAGATGATAGTGTTTATTTATAATATCAAGTATTTTGGAGAGATCTTTTTCTTCTAAAGTAGTGGTTGCCAAATCCTTGACAATATCTTGAGCTCTATATGCAATTCCCAAACCAGCAATATTAAATAATTTAACATCATTTGCACCATCTACTACGCAAATAATATTTTCTTTCTTTTCATTCCATTCTGCAATTTTTATTTTAGCTGATTTTGATTTATCAGAATCTACATGTAATGTTACGCCATCTAATTTACCATCTTTAAAGATTAATTCGTTAGAATAGATATAATCCAAATCCAATTCTTTTTTTAGTCTATCAGTCATTATAGTAAAGCCACCAGATATTGCCATTAATTTCCACCCTGCAGCTTTTAGCACTCGACATGCTTCTTTTGCACCAGTCATGATTGGTAATGAATCAGCAATTTTTTTACAGGTATCATAATCAAGTCCCTTTAATGCTTCAACTCTTGTTTTAAGACCATCTTCCCAATTAATTACACCTTGAATACCCTGTTTAGTAATTTCCCAAATTTCATCTTCTTTGTGAATTGTTTCTGCAAGAATAGGCAAGTATTCTGCATCATACAATACTCCTTCAACATCAAAAATTGCCAGCAATTGTGTTCTAATTTGCAAAAAAATTACTAATTATATTAAAGTTGAGAGAGGTTTCAGTCATTATATAGACAGTAAACTAAATGATCGCATAATTAATAAAATAATTCTAGAAATATACAGTATTAGAATTTACGAAGATTCAATGCAAGTTTGAGTCGTTTTTCCTCAATCGCAATATTTTCTAATTCAGTCAATTCTGATGGCAGTACTGATTTTTTAGGAAGTGATGTTTTTTTATTGTCAGAATCAACAACTGTGTCTTTCATAATATATTTTAGGCTTAGATTAACTTAAGATCTGATATGTATGTAAAATGACATACTACATAGGCTTGAAAATTAACTTTCAATCTTATATTTATTAAAATATGAAGAAGTTTTGGCCAAATTAATTCCAGAATATTTAAACATCAAAGAAGTGCTTTAGAATATTTAATGATAAACTTGATTCATAGTATTAAAACATAGACTTTTTTTGTTCTAAAAACGCTAGTAATAAATCACGGAAGATGATCATAATATCATGGGAGAAGAATTAGAACACAAATATGAAGTGCTAATAGAATTAACTGAAGATAAACAAAAACTCCCAGATGCTGTAAAAGCAGAGTTAAAAGAATCTGGAATGATGGATGATAAAGGAAAATTAAAACTAAAAGGAGTTAGTCCAAAAATGCTCAAAAAAATGAAGCAAGAATTTGTAAAATGTCCAGTATTAAAAGAAGACATTCAATTTATCCAGTGTTTTGTTTGTCCTAATTTTCAAAGTAGGGTGATGGGAAAGGTCCTTTGTAAAGGCGACTCACTAAAATAATGATCAAAACACTAGTACCAAGTAAATAATCTTAAATTTATCACGAAAGGCTCATTAGTAAAATTATTTCATTAAAATCTAGTTTGAGTAAAGAAGACATAGGAATTACAGTTTCAAAAGAGGCAGATTTTAGCGAATGGTATACACAAGTGGTACTAAAAGCTAAACTTGCAGATTATGCTCCGGTAAAAGGTCTGATAGTATTAAGACCTGATGGATATTCAATTTGGGAATCATTGAGAAGTACATTTGATGAAAAGTTTTCTAAAAACGGAATCAGAAATGGATTTCTCCCAATTTTGATTCCAGAATCACTTTTAGGAAAAGAACAAAAACATTTTGCAGGATTCAATCCAGAGGTGTTTTGGGTAACACATTCAGGAGAAAATGTAGTTGGTGATAGATTAGCACTAAGACCAACTTCGGAAACTTTAGCATATACAATGTATTCCAAATGGATACAAAGTTGGAGAGACCTACCACTAAAAATTAATTTTTGGAATACAGCATTAAGAGCAGAGATAAAAGCAACAAAACCATTTCTTAGAACTTCTGAATTTTTATGGCAAGAAGGACATACTGTTCACGCAATTAAAGAAGAAGCTGAAAAAGAAGTAATGAAGATTTTAGAAATTTACAAAAATACAGTACAAGACGAATTAGCTATTCCAGTAGTTACAGGTAAAAAAAGTGAAAAAGAGAAATTTGTTGGTGCAGTATATACTACAACAATGGAATCAATAATGCCAGATGGTAAAGCTTTGCAAATGGGAACATCTCATTTTCTTGGGCAGAATTTTTCAGTGCCATTCGAAGTAAAATTTGCAGATAAAGACAACATAGAACAATTTGCCTGGCAAACTTCATGGGGAGTATCGTGGAGATTGATTGGTGCAATGATAATGGTCCATGGAGATGATAAAGGATTAGTACTTCCACCAAAGGTGGCACCCATTCAAGTCGTAATAGTTCCAATTTACAAATCAGATGAAGCTAAAGAAATAGTATTTCCAAAATTAAATGAAATTCGTGAACAATTAGAATCAAAAAAAATTAGAGTGCATATAGATGATAGAAACGAGTTAACACCAGGATACAAATTTAATGATTGGGAGTTGAAAGGAGTTCCATTAAGAATTGAGATCGGACCAAAAGATATCGAAAAACAACAAATAGTTTTAGCAAAAAGATACAATCGTGAAAAAATAAACTTAGGTTTCAATGAGATTGAAAAAATAATCACAATATTAGATGAAATACAAAAAGAGATGTTAAAAATTGCAATTGCAAAAGCCAAAGAAAACACAATAAACATTTCAAATTATACAGAATTCAAATCAAAAATAGGAAAAGGTGGTTTTTTCAATGCATATTGGTGTGGTAAAGTAGAATGTGAAGAAAAAATTAAAGAGGAGACAGGGGCAGATATTCGAGTAATCCCCTTTGGCAACGAAAATTCAGAGGGAAAATGTGTGTATTGCCAAAATCAGAGTGTTGCAATCCCAATATTTGCAAGAGGATATTAAAAAATGACAGTATCTATAGATGTAAAAAAAAGACAACCATTTTTAGAGCAATTCAAAGAAACCAGAAATAGAACATTAGAATTAGTAAAAACTTTAGAAAAAGATGATTTTGTAGTACAAACTGCATTTTTTACAAGTCCTCCAAAATGGCATATCGGACATGTAAGTTGGATCTATGAAGCAATTATGAGTAAAATAAATAAAAATTATGAATTTTATTCTAGAGAATTTTCAGAATATCTAAACTCATACTATCAACAATTTGGAATACCACAAGACAAAGGAGCACGTGGAATTATTTCAAGACCTACAACTGAACAGATTTTTCAATATTTTAATACAATTAGCCAACGAGTAAGTCACTTTATTGAATCAGAATCACTAAGTGATGATGCAATAAAATTAATTGTTATGGGATTTCATCATGAATGTCAACATCAAGAATTGCTAATTTATGATCTACAACATCTACTTGCAGAACAATATAGACCGGTTAGAAAAAATAAAAAACCAAATTCATCAAACATTGAACAAAAATCAATAAAAATCAATGGTGGCATATACACAGTAGGATACAACGGAAATGATTATTGTTACGATATTGAATTACCAGAACATAAAACATATCTTGAAAACTATAGCATAGATGCATTTCCAGTTACTAACGAACAATATCTAAAATTTATTGAAGATGGTGGATATGACACTTACAAATATTGGCTTGCTGACGGATGGGAAAAAGTAAAAAATAATGAATGGAAAACACCAATGTACTGGGAAAAAATAGACGGTCAATGGTATGTAAAAGATTTTCTAGGAATTAGAAAACTAAATCCAAAAGAGCCAGTATGCCATGTTAGCTATTATGAAGCAGATGCATATTGCAAATGGGCAGGAAAAAGACTCCCATCTGAAGCCGAATGGGAAAAAGCTGCGTGTTGGAATGAAGAAAAGCAGCAAAAAACAATATTTCCATGGGGAAATGAACAACCTACTGAACAAAATGCCAATCTGTTAGAGTCATTTCATTGGGGATGTACAGAAATCGGAGCATATCCTAATGGAGTTAGCCCATATGGCTGTCATCAAATGATAGGAGATGTATGGGAATGGACAGCATCAGAATTTGCAGGATATCCAGGATTCAAGACAGGATTTGAAGAATACAACGACAAATGGTTTACAAATCAAAAAGTATTACGAGGAGGATCATTTGGAACACCAAAAATGTCAATCAGGGGAAGTTATAGAAATTTTTTCAGACTAGATGAAAGATGGCTATTCTCAGGATTCAGATGTGTTGAGAACATTTAGATTCAAACATTTTTTGAAACTAAAGTTAATGCAAAATAATTACGTTCATCCAACCAAATATTTTTAATATTAAATCCAGTCTGATGCATTAGTTCACGAATTTGAGATAATTTGTATTTATGAGAATGTTCAGTATGAATCAATTCATTTTTCTCAAACGTTAATGAAAGATTTATTTTTGAAATATTGACAGATTGTTGCACAGTGGATTTCAAATACATTTCAATTCTTTGTTTTGTTTCATTATATACTGCATGATGTACAAAATTATTTAGATTAAAATCAGCATCTAATTCATCATTTATTCTAGACAACACATTAAGATTAAACTCTGCAGTGATTCCTTTAGAATCATCATATGCTTTTTCTAAAGTTAATTTGTCTTTTACTAGATCTAAGCCAATTAAAAATAGATCACCATCTTTCATAGTAGAATTAATTTTTTCTAAAAACTCTTTTCCATCATCAGGTAGGAAATTACCAAAACTAGAACCTAAAAAAATAATTAAATTTTTTTTGTGATCATAATTTTTTAAAAACTCAAGACCCCCTTCATAAGTATCAATTATACCAGTTATGTGCAAATTATCATAATCTCTTTGTAGTAATGATGAACTTTCAGTCAAAATTTCAGAAATATCAATTGGAAAATATTCAATTTTTTCTTGATAATGATCCAATATGTCCAAAATCAACCTTGTTTTCACAGAAGAGCCACTTCCAAGTTCAACTAACCTAAAAGAACCATCCAGATATTGAGAAAGTTCATCTTTTAATTTTTTAAGAATGCTAATTTCTGTTCTCGTTGGATAGTACTCAGACAAATCACATATTTGTTCAAATAATTCAGAACCTTTTTTGTCATAAAAAAATTTAGGATTAATTGATTTAGAGGGCTTATTCAAGCTAAACGATATCTCATCTGCAAAACTCTTTTCAATTCTACTAGAATTAGGTTTAAAATATTGTAACTTAGAATCAACTACATATTTTTTATAATTTAGATTATTTTGAATTGTTTTACTCAAGTAACAAAATAGTCTTTGTTTGACATAAATGCCTTATGACAAATCATTAGGCACAAATTATATTTCTTGATATACTTCTTTATTCAATTATATACATTGGATGAAATTTTAAGAGTGGAGCACATAAGTAAGTTTTTTATTAAAAAAAGTATTTTTAGTTCAAAATCAACCACAATAAAAGCAGTAGACGATGTTTCATTTACTCTGAAAAAAGGAGAAGTCTTCGTATTAGCTGGCGAATCAGGTTCAGGTAAATCAACAATTGCAAAATTAATTTTAAAATCTATCCAATATGATTCAGGAAAGATATTCTTTGAAGATCAAGAAATAAAAAATGACAAAAAAAGTTTAGAAAAAATTAGAATGAATTGTCAAATGATACAACAAGATCCATATGATTCAGTAAATCCACGAATGAATATTTCAGATATAATTTCAGAACCACTTGAAATTCATAAAATTGGCAATAAAGAAGAAAGAAAAAAAAGGGTCATAGAAGTACTTCGGGAAGTAAAACTAGAACCCACTGAAGAAAACCTAAAAAAATATCCACATATGTTATCAGGAGGACAGAGACAAAGAGTAGTACTTGCAAGAGCATTAGCATTAAGACCAAAAATAATCATTGCAGATGAGCCTG
>JBHIUL010000021.1:6348-12439 GCA_042138315.1 Nitrosarchaeum sp. | reverse complement strand
ACGTATTCCATTGTATCGAGATTTTCTTAGGGCATAATATAAAACTATGGCGAAAACAGGCACTGAAAATTCTTGGATCTAGTTTTGAATACTTTAATGTCAACACCTATAATTTCAATAATCCTTGTTTCATTCCATCTTGAACTATCAAAACTAATTCTTCAACAGTACATTTTCTTAAAGAGTGTGGTAATTCATCGAGTTGAAGATTTTCAATTTTCTTAATTTTACCTTTAACAATTGCTCTAATTGGACCAGGTACTCTTTCACGATATTTACTGCTTACATAGTCTATGATTTCCAAAACTTCGTTTTGTTCCATTATGATTTTAGGATTAGGTTACTTATAGGATCTGCCTAACAATCATAGATTAAGGATTCAATTAAAAACAATTAATTCTTCCAAAAAAACTAGTTTAAAATTTTCAAGCTTCGACAAACGGAGTAAAGTGTTCTTTTCAGATTTTTATCTACCAGAGTATCCATTCTGTGTTTTAAAACACGTTTTGCCTCATCTCTTTCAGCACCTGCTGGCAAGGACAAAACATTATTGATAAATTCTGGAAGAGATTCTCGAATCCAGCCATCTAATATTGCATAAACTTTTGGAGGAATAATATCGCATTTGTCTTTATCCAGATCTATGATTCCTGCATAATTTTCATGTTCAACTCGGTATACTAAAGACAACACAACATTATCAGGTGTTGGATGTTCAAGAATTTCAGTGGATCTAGAACCAGCTTTACCTTGAGAAATTTTATTTTTGAGACCAACTGGATTTACTATCACACCGTTAATACCAACTTTTCTCCCATCTACTCCAGTAGCTATACCAAAAATGAAATCATAGAATTCCCCATTTTTTTTAGTTGAGAAGATATGGACCCCTTCTCTTAATGCAGGTTTTCTTGTGAACATGATTATGCTACATTATACAGTGTATTTATTGCTATCAAAGATATGGAAAACTAAAAAGTAAAAATTCTCAAATCAATTTACCAGCGGTAATTCTTAATATCGGACAAATGCACATTCTTCATTGGATAAAAAAGAAATCCTAAAGGAATTTTCCTCAGATTCAGACAGGTATTACAAGGTCAAATTATTTGAAGAGCAGGGATTTGTCAGAAAATCATGCTTAAAATGTAAAAGATTTTTCTGGACATTGGATTCAGATAGAGGGCTATGTCCAGATGATGCAGAGGACACGTATTCGTTTATCGGAGATCCACCAACTACAAAGAGATTTGATTATACACAAGCTTGGAAAGAGGTAGAGAAATTTTTTGTAAAAAATGGTCACACATCAGTTTCAAGGTATCCAGTTGTGTGTAGATGGCGAGATGATCTATACTTTACAATTGCATCAATAGTTGACTTTCAAAGAGTCATGGGTTCCAAAGTTGTATTTGAGTTTCCTGCAAATCCATTAATTGTTCCACAAACTTGTTTGAGATTCAAGGATTTAGAAAATGTTGGAGTAACTGGAAGACACTTTTCGAGTTTTTGTATGATAGGACAACACAGCATTCCAAATTCAGAAGGATATTGGAAAGACAAATGTGTTGATTTGGATTTTAGATTACTTACTGAGCAGTTTGGAATCAAAAAAGAAGAAGTTGTTTTTGTAGAGGATGTTTGGGCAGGTGGTGGTTCTTTTGGCTCATCGCTTGAATATTTTGTAAGAGGACTTGAATTAGGAAATGCAGTATTTACTGAATTTCAGGGAGAATTGGGAAATCATACAACACTAGATCAAAAAATTATCGATATGGGGGCAGGCCTTGAAAGATTTGCATGGATTACAAAGGGAACACCTACTGCATATGACTGCTGTTTTGGTCCAATTACAAATCATCTATTTGAAAAAATAGGAATTGATTCAGATTCTGAAATGCTTAGAAAATATTTTACAGCAATTGCAAAGAATCTAGAAATTCATGAAGACTTATCAGATGTAAGAAGACATGCAGTGAAGTCCACAGGACTAACACAGGATCAAGTTAATCGAATCATTACTCCACTTGAAGGAATGTATCTTATTGCAGATCATCTTAGAACATTGATCTTTGCAATTACTGATGGTGCATTACCAAGTAATGTTGGCGGAGGATACAATCTAAGAATGATGTTACGAAGAATTAACGGAACAATGGACAGAATGAATCTCAAATTAGACATTGATGAGCTGGTAGATATGCATATTGATTATCTTAGAGATACATATCCTGAACTTGATGCAAAAAGACTGGACGTCAAGACAATTCTAAAGATAGAATCTGAAAGATATGTAGAATCAAAAACAAGAATGGGCAAAATGGCAGGACGTCTAAAAGAAAAAGGCAGAGCACCTACAGTAGATGAATTAATCACACTATACGAATCAGATGGGATTACACCAGAATATCTCAAGGAAATTGATGTAATTTCTGAAATCCCCTCGTCATTTTATGCAAAATTGTCGGATTTACACCAATCAGACAAGAAAAAAGAGGTTGAACAATTACCATTAGAAAACATTCCAGAAACAGAGATGCTGTTTTACAAAGATGACCCAATGGAATTTAATGCAAAAGTTCTCAAAGTTTTTGATAAATCAGTAGTGCTTGATAGAACTTCATTTTATGCAAGGGGTGGAGGGCAAGAACCAGACTATGGAACAATGTCAGGTGCCAAAGTAATTGATGTCAATAAACATGGAGGAATAATTATTCATAAAATAGAAGGAGCAATTCCAAAAGAAGGAAGTACAGTATCATGTAAAGTTGATGCGATTCGTAGAGCAAACATAACAAAGAATCACACCAGTACACATATTCTAAATTCATCAGCAAGAGGAGTGTTAGGTTCTTGGATATGGCAGCATTCAGCATTCAAAGAAGCAGACCATGCAAGATTGGATATCACTCATCATTCATCGTTGACGGACAAACAAGTACAAGACATTGAAAATGCTGCAAACAATATTGTTGCAAAAGACATGCAAGTAAAAATTGAAAACTATGACAGAGGGACTGCAGAGCAAAAATATGGATTTAAAATTTATCAAGGAGGTGTTGTTCCTGTCAAATCAGTCAGAATTGTTTCAATTGAAGACTTTGATGTAGAAGCTTGTGGTGGAACTCATGTCAAAAAGACAAAAGAAGTAGAGCTAATCAAAATTACAAAGACAAAAAGAATTCAGGACGGGGTGGTAAGATTAGAATTTGTATCAGGACCAACTGCTAAAGAATATGTAAAGCAGCAAGAAATAGAACAAGAAAAAAGAATACAAGAAGAGAAGCAAAAAGAACTCAAAGACAAACAAAGAGAAGAAGAGAAACAAAAAGCAAAAGAAAAGATTCCAGTATTGTTAGAACAAGTATTATCACTTGATAACACTGGGGTAATTGATGAAATTGAGATCAATGTAAATTCAATAAAATCATGTTTTACAAATTCAAAACAATACGATGAATTTTTTCACATGAATTTTGGCAAAAAACTAGTCAAAGAGGATCCAAATTCAGTCTATGTTGGAATTTTTGAATCAGGACCTACAATTAGAATAATAGTATATTCTGGAGATGAGGCATCAAAAAATAACAATGCCGGAAATATTGCTAAATCCGTGGCTGAAATCCTAGGCGGGGCAGGTGGTGGAGACGCAAAATTTGCCCAAGGTGGAGGAAAAGACACATCTAAAATAAACGAGGCAATAGCCAAAGCAAAATTAATGATTTTAGGATGATAATATGGAAATAAAATGGAATGAGATAGAATCAAAGTGGAGAAAGAGATGGAATGACACTAAAGATTTTGAGACAGACCCTAGTGATAGACCAAAAAAATTCATTACAGTTGCATATCCATATCCAAACTCACCTCAACACATAGGACACGGTAGAACATACACGCTAGCTGATGTTCATGCAAGATTTTATCGAATGAAAGGATTCAACGTATTGTTTCCAATGGCGTTTCACTATACTGGAACTCCAATACTCGGAATGGCAAAAAGGGTTGAAGCAAACGATACAGAAATAATCAGTAATTTAAAAAATCTTTACGGAGTTCCAGAAGAATCTATCAAGACATTTGTTGAACCAGTAAAGATTGCAGATTACTTCCATAAGGAAATCAAAACAGGAATGATAGAGATGGGCTATTCCATTGATTGGAGACGAGAGTTTACGACAATAGATCCTGTGTATAGTAAATTCATTGAATGGCAAATCAACACTCTACGAGAAAAGAAATTAATTATTCAAGGTTCTCATCCAGTTGGATGGTGTCCAAAGGATCAAAATCCAGTATCACAGCATGATACTTTGGGCGATGTAGAACCAGACTTTACTGAATACATTTTGATCAAATTCAAATATGAAGATTATATCATTCCAACTGCAACACTACGACCTGAAACAATTTTTGGTGTTGTTAATTTATGGGTCAATCCAGACATAGTTTACAAAAAAATTACTGTAGATAATGAAAAATGGATAGTAAGTGAAGAATGTGCATACAAGCTAGAATTTTTGGATAAGAAAATAACACATGACGGAGAGATAAAAGGCTCAGAGTTAATTGGAAAATCAGTCACTGTACCTCACAGAAATGAATCAATTGTAATGCTTCCAGCAAGCTTTGTTGAAAGTGGAACAGGTACGGGGATGGTCATGTCAGTTCCAGCACATGCACCATTTGACTATCAGGCATTAGAGGATCTAAAAAAGTCACAAATTGAGCATGCATTAGCGACAATTATTGCCAAAATCACACCAATATCGATTATCCAGACTGAAGGGTATGGAGAAAATCCAGCCAAAGAGGCAGTAGAGAGATTTGGGGTCGTAAATCAAAGTGATCCAAAATTAGAAGAGGCAACAAAGGAAATATACGGAAAAGAATTCTACGGTGGGAAGCTAAAAGCAAACACCGAACAATTTGCAGGAATCAAAGTAGCATATGCAAAGGATACCATCAAGGAATGGTTAATCCAAAACAAACATGCAGATATTTTGTTAGAACTAACAAACACTCCAGTTAGATGTAGATGTGGTGCAGAATGTGTTGTCAAAGTTCTCAACAATCAATGGTTCCTAAATTACAAAGACAAAGACTGGAAAAACCTAGCTACCAAATGCTTTGATGGAATGAGTATTTTACCTCAAGAGATTAGATCAGAGTTTAACTATGTAATTGGTTGGTTACGAGAAAGAGCTTGTGCAAGACAACATGGATTGGGAACTAAACTACCATGGGATAAAGATTGGATTGTAGAGAGTTTATCAGATTCCGTCATATACATGGCATACTATATAATTTCAAAATTTGTAAACAATGGAACACTAAAAGCAGAAAAACTATCAAAGGAATTCTTTGATTATATTTTCTTAGATACTGGTAATGCAACCAAAGTATCTGCAGCTACTGGGTTATCAGAGAATACAATTAATGAAATCAAAAAAGAGTTTCAATATTTTTATCCGGTAGATTCAAGACATTCAGGTAGAGATCTAGTTCCAAATCACTTGACATTTTTTGTACTAAATCATGTTGCAATATTTCCTGAAAGTAATTGGCCAAAAGAAATTGTAGTAAATGGTTCAGTGTTGATGAATGGCTCTAAAATGTCAAAGAGTATGGGAAATATCATACCGTTAAGAAAAGCGATACAGGATTACGGTGCAGACCCTATCAGATTAGCAATAATCATCTCAGCAGAATTGCTCCAAGATGCGGATTTTAACATGGAGTCAGTTTCAGGTATTCAAAACAAGATAGAATCATTATACAATGAGTGCTCTAGGCTCAAAGCAGAAAAAATTGATGCTTTGGAGGCAGAAGATAGATGGATTTTATCAAAAACACAGAGTATGGTATCTGAAGTTACCATATCCATAGAAAAGATGAGATTGCGTGAAGCATTACATGATATTTTGTTTTCATTCGAGTCGAATTTGAGCTGGTACACAAAAAGAGTAAATGCAAAAAATAGAGAGAACGTTTCAGGGATATTACATCAGATTAATTCTATACGAGTTGCAATGCTATCACCATTTGCGCCACACATAGCTGAAGAGATGTGGGAAAAATTAGGAAATTC
>JBHIUL010000021.1:0-6248 GCA_042138315.1 Nitrosarchaeum sp. | reverse complement strand
AACATCTATGATCCTAAGGGAAAGGCAAGACATGCAAGGCCATTCAAGCCAGCAATTTTGATTGAGTAGTTTTTAGAATCTAATCTTCATCTAATTGAAAAAAAGAATCTATTCAAAATGTAGGTCAGAATCAACATATGATTTTGAATTATCAATAAAATTGCAAAGTACACATTCACATTTTGTCGATTTCATAGTGTAATTAATCATACCTGAGACATAAAAACGGTGGAATTTTTTTGATGTTAGCTATTCCATAATGGAAAATCTAGCCACATATTTTAGAATCATGTCAAGTCCTCTTTCATTTTATCAAATTCTTCTTTAGTAATTTCACCTTTAGCGTATCGTTCTTCAAGTATCCTCAAAGGAGATTTGGAGGTATCATGTATTTTATCAGAATTGATTATTTTTTCATTATATTCTTCTGCAAAGTGTTTTACTATAATTACAGATACAGCAATTTCAATTGCCAAAGATATACCTAAACCATATGGAAATGGAAGCATCATTTGAGCTGGAATTGAAATGCTCAGACCTAATCCAAAATTAATTAGCACTAAAAGCCAGAATTTTTGTATTCTCCATCCTGCATAAATTGACAAAATTGGAATAAACGAGTAAATTATCATCCTAGTAACATTTACTTTTTGTTTAGGTGGATCCCAAACCATATTTTCTCAATTAGGAGTATCAACTTAAGGATTTAGAAAAAAACTCGCTGAAGCAGCCCTGCAACAACGAGTGCACGATCTAGGACATTATATCTACGATACAATGAAACATAAGAACAGTGGAATTTTTCATAGATTATCTAGTCCATTTTGGAAAATACGGTTACAAAAAGAGTTTAGCCTAGATCAAATTTTCTTTTAGTTCTGTATAGTTAATAATAAAAAGACCATTCCAACGAAACATGCAATGTCTGAAGAGATATGTCTTGTTTGTAGTAAACCACAAAACAAACATTCTTCAGATCAATGGAGTGTATGTTCTAAAAAATTAATTGAATTGGGAATTATGCGATATTGTGAGTTTTGTGGTCTGACAAAACCAGAGAGTGGAGTTCACGATAGATGCAGTAAATGCGGTGAAAAATATTCTTTTTCAAATTATTAGAAATGATCCTCAAATACAACTTCAGATAATGGTAATTGACCTCCACGAGGAGCAGCATCTTTTGCCTTCTTTCCAATTACTACCATCATAGTTACAATGTGATCATTTGGAAGTTTGATTAGTTTACCAACTTTGCCATAATCAAATCCCTCCATAGGACAGCTGTCATAACCCATTGATTGTGCAGCCAGCATTATTGTTTGCGCGGCAATTCCACAAGATCGTATTGCCTGGTCTTTTTCCAATGTAGGATTTCCAGTATAGGCTTGGGTAATTCCTTTAACCAAAGATTTTCGTGGCTCTTCTGGAATGTTTTTCCAGTATCTTTCCGTGTCTTTTGCCCATGATTTCAAGTCAGCACATAAAATTATCACAAGTGATGCTTCTGCCACCTGTCTTTGTCCATACGATAAAGAACATAGTTGATCTTTGAGGTCTTGTTTTGTAACTATAACAAATCTCCAGTTTTGAATATTGTAAGAAGTTGGAGATAAAATTGCAGCTTCAAGTATTTGATTAATTTCATCTTTAGTTATTTGATGATTTTTAAAACTCTTAATTGATCTACGATTTTTTATTGCATCAAATGTATCCATGAAATAACTAGACTAGAGGCCAAATTTAAAACAATTAAGTGCATTTTGTATTTATTAGGCAAAGGCAACCATTGATTGAATGAAGATTGCAGTTATGGGTATGGGAGTTGCAGGAAGTTATCTCATGGCAAGACTCAAAAATTCTGAACATGAAGTTACAGGATATGAGCGAAGTACACAAGAAAGACATGACTCCATTTGTGCATGGGGAACAATAAAGTCAGAACTGGAAAAATTTTGCAAAAAGACTGGACGAAATTTTGATGACTTTTTAATCCATGATGGAAAAACAATGCATGTTAAAATGAATAATAACGTAAAATTCGATATCGGCTTACATGGATTGTGCACATATGATAAATTAGCATTGATTAAAGATTTCATTAAAGATTCTAAAATTATCTATGGAGAAGCTCCAAAGATAGAAGAGTTAGAAAAACAATACGATATGATCGTGGATTGTACAGGATTTGCAAGAACATATCTGCCAAAATTGGAAGAAGATTTTTTCTTGCCAACATATGAATACAAAGTAGAATATGAAGACAAAGTACCATATGAAGACTTTTACATTGAACCATTTCCGGGAATGTCTGGATACTTTTGGTATTTTCCATTAGGAGAGAAATGGGCACACATTGGTGCAGGAGATTATAGAAAAAATCACATAAAGGCAACGGATGATTTTCTAAAAAAGCACGGGGGCAAAGTCCTAAAGACAAAAGGTAGACCAATTAGATTGGCGACGCCAGGAAAGTGTAAACCGTTTTACAAAGGAAAAGTTGTAGGAGTTGGAGAATCAATCGGTACTGTTTATGCACTATTAGGTGAAGGAATTATTCCAAGTATGCAATGTGTTGATATCTTTTTAGAAAACATAAACGACTTTGAAGCATATGAAAAAGCAGTAGATAAGCACTACAAAATTTACGATAAGGTTTTCAAGTTTGTCAGAGCAAAAATTCACAAGGACTTTAATTTAATAAAATCACTTCCAGATTTTATTTCTATTTTCAGATACATGAAAAAGAATGAAGATAGATTTGGAATGGATATTAAAATATCAGACTTGATGAAAGTGGCAAAGGCCTAACCAAAACTAACAGAACCAAAGTTTTCTCTCATTGTTCTACTTGATGACATGTTATAATCATAAATAATTTTAGAATAGTCTTTTAGCTCTTGTTTCATTTGTTGTATGTCATCTGAAAGATAAAACCCAGGGCAATCACCTGTAAATTGGTATGTTGCATGTACTCGTGCCAGGCCTTTTTCATTTTCAAGCCATGTAGAAAATGGATACAAATAACACACCCCTGGTCGTTCAGGATGCATACTACATCCCCCCTTATCATCTAAAAATCTACAAGAGATGTGAGTGCCATCTTCTTTTTCTGTTTCGTCTGATTTTCTTTTAAGATTAATCGTAGTCATTGTAGTGGTTTGGCCAGTAGGATCAGAGTCTTGCCATGTTGTAGTTATTGTTTCATTTTTTATAAAATCAGATGTTTTTTGATACTTCAATCCTTTTCCAATAGTTATCAAATCATCGGAAGTAAGTGGCAATCTACCTTGTCTATCACAACAATTATGACAATCAGGCCAAAAACATTTCCACAAGATATATTTTTTTTCTGATGCCAAATAAGGAATATGAAAAATCACATCTTTTACTTTTAGCGAATAATCAGATACATCAGATATTTTTCCCAACATAAAGTTGCGTAAAATTGGATCAACATCCCAATCTTTCTGTAATAGATTCAGGGATTCTTCAATTTCTTTTTGAGACAAGTATTAAGTTATAACATCTTTTGCTGACATTATTAATGTTGAGTGAAAAAGGCAAATATGCATCATCTACTGAAAACAGAAGATTTGTTTGGGCAGAAATTGTATGGCCATTAATTTTAGAAATTAATGATGTAGCATTTTCATTAAAGCGATATCAAAAAAAACGTGATGAGGTATGTGAAAAAACAAATACAAAAATCACAGTTACATCACGGGGTTTAGTTTCATTGATGCAAAAAGGAATTTTGAGAAAAGAAGGAGATATCTATTCAATTCATTTTAGATTAATTCCATATATGAGATTAAAAGCAAATTGTGATTATGCAACAGCTATTCATGAAGTTAAGTTTAAGTGATTTTCAGCAAATGATTATATCCTAAAACATCAGAATTTGTTTTGGTAGCCCGATAGTCTAGCGGTCAAATAAAAAAAAGATTTTAGATCATGGATTCTGCCCTCTGGATCTCAAGAGTGGATAGGCGGAGACGGCAGTTCGAATCTGCCTCGGGCTACTGGTAAAATTACTATCTAGATGCTTGTGCTATTCTTTCTAGTTCGTGTTTTTTCTTGACAGATGGAGCATTTGGATCATTAGATGCTGCTAAAATTAGTTGTTCTGCCATGTGTTCCTCTATTGGTTTAGGATTAGAATATGTTGCATCCCTAATTGAATCGGCAATGAACTTTAGTGCCATGTCAACTCTTCTAATTGGAGCAACGTCTACAGATACGTGATATACAGTACCACCATATACGATTCTTGTTGTATCTTCATTTGGTGCAGAGTTTTCAATTGCCCTAACCAAAACTTCTACTGGGTTTTTGCCAGTCTTTAATGCGATAATATCAAATGCAACTTTAACAGTGTTGAGTACTTTAGTTTTTTTGCCAGTCATTCTTCCAGTGTTTTTTGCATATTTTTTACCAAAGTGCATTACTTTGTTACATAATCTTTCAACAATGTTTACTTCTGCTTTGTTGAATCTTTTTAGTGCTGAACGACCAAAAGTATATGGTAAAATTTGTTTTCTTAGTGAAATTGCGGTCTTTAATCCAGGATCAATGACTTCAATATCAGACATGTCCCATTTTCTAAATAATAATAAATTCTTAGTTTCAGCCATTTCTATCTCCTTGGTTTTTCTTTCTTTCCTGTTACCAGTTCGTTAAGTGATGTACCGTTTACTTTGAAAACTTTGAATCGGACTCCAGGAATATCTCCCATTGCACCGCCTTGTGTTGCACCCATTCCTTGAATGTGTACCTCATCGTGTTCATCAATGAAATTCATTGCACCGTCTCGTGGTAAGAATGCTGTAACTGTTTTACCGTTTTTAATTAATTGAACTCTAACACATTTTCTAACTGCAGAGTTTGGCTGTTTTGCTGCAATACCTACTTTTTCTAAAACAATTCCTCTTCCTTGAGGAGCACCACCGAGTGGATCTGCTTTTTTATCAATACCGAGTTTTCTTCTTTTGTAAGTAGAGATTGCCCATCGTTGTCTTTTTCTTTTTGCAACTAAAACTCGTCCAGCAAATAAGCCTAGGGGTGATTTCGTCATATTTTACATCTCCAATGTTGCTTTTTCAGGACTGTTAATTAAAACACTCGTAATATCAAAATATCGTTTTGCAAGCAGTCTTGCCTTCTCTGCATTTCTGCCTTCTCTTCCTACAACAATTCCTTTCTTTCTTGGGTCTACCATAACTATTGCCTGTTTAGAACCATCTGCTCGTGTATTTAATTTTACTTCAGAAACTAGTTTAGAATTAAGCAAATTTACCAAAAATTTGGCTGGGTCTTCATCAAATTCAACTAGTTCAACGGTTCTCTTGACAATGTTTTGTAATGATTTGATATGAATTCCACCTTTTCCGATTGCTAACCCCATTTTACCAGTATTGACGACAAAAATTACACGATCATGTTTTTCATCTTCTACACAATCACGAGCAGTTGCGCCAGTAACATTTTGAAAGAGAGACATCATTCGCATTTGATCAGTTGTAAGTTTAATTGATTGTGTCATTAGAAATCCTATTTATCTCCAAGCAAAATTTATCTCATTTAAACTTTCATTTGATGCAAAATAATTATTCATTTTTTTCCTCGTTTCCTATATCTTTAAGAATTGATTTGATGTTTGTGTCACTCAATGATGTAAATGAAATTGTTGAAATTCTGAATTGCAATCCACATAGTCTTCCTAATGCAACAGATGTTCCTTGAAAGTTCACTAATGGTACCTTTTCTTTTTTTGCATCTAATTCAATTTTTGCAAGTGTCTCTTTTTTCAAAGATTGAGACAATACAATCAGCTTGGAGTTTTTCACAGAGCTCAATACTTGTTTAGTACCCATTGTTATTTGATCTTCTTTTAGGGAATCCTTTAGTATTTTTTCTAATATTTTACTCATGTGTTATCCTTATTGACGATCGTCTTTACAGGGCTTTATAGGTTTATTGAAATTTTACCTATAAAAAAAGTCATAAATCAACTAGTTTTAAAATCTAAAGAGAGTCAAGGTAAAAGACTACATAATCAAACAAGTTTACAGTTCTACAAGTTTTTCCCATTGTTAATCATATGTAATTTCAAGAAACAAATTACAAAAAAATCATAAAATCAACATAGATGAACTACCGTGATAATCTAAAATATCTATATCAAAAGCAAATTTAGGGAAAAAATTCTATTTTTATTTGACTAAAATGGTCATAGTAGTAGGAGTTGA
>JBHIUL010000020.1:10632-12653 GCA_042138315.1 Nitrosarchaeum sp. | reverse complement strand
CCAATTCTAGTCCTGCATGTGTAACACCTGAAACAAAAACAAAATTGTTGGAAAGGGGATGGGCAGTGGATGATGGCATAAACTCCATTAAACTAACAATTAGCACTGGAACTAATTCTGGGCATTGTATGGGATATTGTACAAAAGATTTCACCATAACTCCTGAAAAAATCATCTATTCACAAAATGGACGCGATTTTGTATCTGGTAACTGGGTAGATCTTCCAGAGAAAACTAAAGTGGTTGATTTTTCTCAAACAGAATGGGATGAATTGGTAGACTTGATTGATTTTGAAAAATTCAATTCCCTTCCATCCAAAATTGGGTGCCCTGGTTGTGCTGATGCTCCAATTGAATGGATTGAAATTTCATACGGGGACAAAATAAAAAAAATCGAATTTGAAAATCATGATGAAATTCCAGAAATATTAGATCTAATAATTGCGTTACAAGAAATACGAAGCCCAATCGAGATGTCAATCGATAGCTTTGAAGAATGTGTTTCAGCAGGCAATGCAGTTATGGAATCATATCCAAGACAATGCAGAACAATTGACGGGGAAGTTTTTGTTGAGGAGATTAATTCTAAACTTATGAGTCCAGAATCATTATGTCAAAAATATGATGGAAATTGGATATCAGAATTTAATGAATGTGAAATGATATCTGACAATCAATGTTCAGAGATGAATGGGATATTCAATGAATGTGAATCTGCATGTAGACATATGCCTGAATCAACAGTTTGTACCATGCAATGTGTTCAAGTTTGTGTAATCCCATAAGATAATAATGTGTTGATTTTTCTGTTTCCTTTGATTTTGTCTCATGGGTTTTTTCTAACCATAATTCCAAGTACTACACATACAAGACCGCAAACAATGCTAGCTCCAAAAATAAACTGCAGCAATAGCAATTGGATGCTTACATATGTCATGATTATTTTTGATACAGAGGGCAGAAATAATGGAAAAAATCCCAAGGCAAAAAGTCCTACTCCAAAATTTGTTAATCTACGGTCAACCACTATATGATTATATTCATACTATCTTATAATAAGAAGTACATCACAAAATATGACAAAAAAGGGTCTAAAAAGATAATATCATATTAAAAAATTAACAGCACAGTATAAATTCTAAAACAAATGTTACAATGTATTGAAAAATATTTTGGTCCCATTTGATGGTTCAGGTTACTCTCAAAAGGCGTTTGAAAAAGCATTAGACATAGCAGAAAAATTTGAATCAAAACTTATAGTTGTGACTATATTACAATCAAAAATATCAGATTCTGCGGGGGTTTCTCTTGAAAGATTACAAGAAATCCAAGATGAAGAAGTAAATACTTCTACTATCATGCTAAAAAAACTAGAATCTCAGGCAAATGCCAAAAACGTACCATTCTCAATAGCAATTATCCATAACCCTTCATCTTCAGACGGAATAGTAATTTTTGCTGAAAAAAATAATGTTGACTTGATTGTAATGGGTTCTCATGGAAGAACTGGTTTTAGGAAAATGGTGTTAGGTAGTGTTGCAAATGGAGTACTTGGACGTGCCAAATGCCCCGTTCTAATTACCAAAGGAACGGAATAATTTAGATTCAATAGTTGAAAGAACAGATTTAGTATCAAAGAAAAATTAAAAAATAATTCCATGAACAAGAGTGGTATTTTAGATATTGAAAAATTTATTAAAAAATTACAATCTAATTGATAATCTTGATTTAGCAGTCATTCCAATTATGCTAATTAAGGCAACGCTGAGAATTACCATTGCAATTGTACCAAACTCTGGAATGACATTTCTTGCTTGAGCCAAATCAGACAAAATCATGTCAATTTGTGCATCCACTTTATCTGCAGATTCATTGGACTTTATCATATTTCTGAGATCCACACGCATTGCAGTCTCTATTTTTAATACCAATACAGGATCAATTTCGCCTAATGGGCCTTCAATGAATTCATAGTTATCCAGATATGCTCTAGTAGCTAAATCAAAAGCAGTTTTTGTATC
>JBHIUL010000020.1:8171-10532 GCA_042138315.1 Nitrosarchaeum sp. | reverse complement strand
GCTTTTGCTAAAAATATTACAGATTCATCATATTCCTCTTGATCAATAATTTTACCATTTTTTACTGCGTCTGAATATTCAACTTGAACTAGATTCAATCTGTCTTTAATTCCAGATAATGCCAAACCTACTTCAGAAGTATTTCCTCCTTCATATGCACGAATAATTACTTCTACTTCTTCAGAGATACGCTGAATGTCTGCTTTTATAACATCTGCAGATTTACCGCTCATTGAGACACTCAAGGCAGACTCCATTCCTTGCAATAATTTATTTGCAGATTCTGAACCAATCTTCTTCTCTACAGCTGGATGTAATGTTCGATAATAATACAAACCTTCATGGGTAAATGTTTTAGCGCTCTGTATGTCCCCTTTTTCCAAAGCAGCAATTGCTTCTTCTAGTTCTTCAACAGTTTTAAGTTTGAAAATTTCAAGCAATTTTTCTGTAGTTTGAGGTCCGTTAGTAGATAATAATTTAGAATTTGACTTTATACCGCTGATCAAAGAATTTATTTCAGGATATTTTTCAGAAAGACTGAATTTCTTTTCCATCACGGTGGACCAACTAAGAAAATCAGAAGGATTGTTTTGAGTAATAGCTAACTCCATTTTCATAAAAGCAATCTTGTAAATTGTTTTATCAATAATTTGTCTATTAAGAGATGCTTGCTTGACATCGCCTGCAATTAACAATTTTTCAGTATCTGAAAAGGCGTTTGTAATTAACGTGTCACTTTTAGTATCTACTTCAAGGGCTGCATTTTTGAAAGTATTAGCATAGATGTCTTTAGCAGTTTGAAGATGGGTTAATGACTCATTTTCTGTTGTTGCTTTTTCAGCACTTGATAAAGAAGATTTTAAAGAATTCCATTCATCTCCAAGGGTTGCAGAAAATGCAGCAGGAGTACTAACTATAACCATAAAGGCAATTAAACTCAAAAATAATATTTTTTGTTGCATAATCAACAGGAAAGGAGAGAAAAATAGAGTATTAAAATCACATCATCATTCTACAAGATTGAAACATAAAACTACAATGACTATTCATGAATGGATTAAAACAGATTAATTTCATCACAAGTAAAAATTCAAAATAACGAAAATAGTATTAAAAAAGGCAAACGTGTGCCCATAAAGAAAGTTTTTGAATTAAATATCCCTTCTTTCAATTATAATTATGGAAATTCACGTATACGACACATATGTCAAAGCTAAGGATGGACGTACCATGCACTTTGATGTAATCACTGGTGAAAAAAATCATGAAAAAGCCATTGCATATGGTAAAGAGTGGTTAAAATCAGTTGGTGAACCAAACGCAACAATGACCACCAATGAATGTCAATTTTGTCATTCACAAGGTGCACCAGAGCCTGTAGAAAAGGCAATTAAGGAAAAAGGTTATTTCATCCAAAAGATGGAAGGCTGTCCTTAAACATCTTTTTCCTTTTTTAATTATTTTGATCTATATTTTTTAGGTAATGTATTTTCCTTAAAGTATGACCGAACAATATGCCAAATGGACAGTAGAAGGAGACAAAAAAACAAAATGGATTTGTGGTTGTTTTCAAACAGCAGATGATTATTTTAAATTCTGTAAAAATCATAATGATATTTTGAAAAAAGCAATTCAAACACAGATAGATGAATTGGATTTGACTCTAGTAATAGAAGATTAAATTGCAAGTATTGCAATAAATGCAGATACAAATACGATTGCAATTGTGTTTAGTAATTTAATTACGGTGTTTAATGCAGGTCCTGCAGTGTCTTTGTAAGGATCACCAATAATATCACCAACAACAGCTACTTTGTGTAATTCAGTTCCTTTGTTTCCTTGCATCTCTACTAGCTTCTTTGCATTGTCCCATGCACCACCAGTATTTGCCAAGTGGTATGCAAGTGGAATGCCAGTTACAACAGCACCCATCAGTAAACCGGCAACCGCTGTTGGTCCTAATAAAATACCTAAAGCGATAGGAGAAACGATTGCAATTATTGCTGGCTTCCAGAGTTCTTTAATTGATGCAGCAGTTGCAATATCAACACATTTTGCATAGTCAGGTTTTGATGTTCCCGCTAAAATTCCAGAGTCTGATTTGAATTGTCTTCTTACTTCATCTACCATTTTTCCGGCAGCGCGAGATACACCATTAATGAGTTGACCAGTGATAATAAATGGAATCAATCCACCAACTAGTAATCCTACGATAATTGTTACATTTGTCAAACTATAATTCAAAACTCCAAAGATGTGAGCAGCTTCAAATTGGAATGCTTGTATCATTGCAAGCGCTGCCAATCCTGCACTAGCAATAGCAAATCCCTTGGTTACTGCTTTAGTGGTGTTTCCTACAGC
>JBHIUL010000020.1:0-8071 GCA_042138315.1 Nitrosarchaeum sp. | reverse complement strand
C
This sequence comes from Nitrosarchaeum sp., assembly GCA_042138315.1. Classification (GTDB taxonomy): domain Archaea; phylum Thermoproteota; class Nitrososphaeria; order Nitrososphaerales; family Nitrosopumilaceae; genus Nitrosarchaeum. Next base: position 8,070 of record JBHIUL010000020.1, on the reverse strand, counting down.
TGCACTAGCAATAGCAAATCCCTTGGTTACTGCTTTAGTGGTGTTTCCTACAGCATCAATTTCATCAGTGACTTTTCTATTTTCTTCACCCATTCCAGTCATCTCTACAATTCCACCAGCGTTATCTGCAATTGGTCCAAATGCATCAATGCTAAGAACAATTCCAGCAAGACTGAGCATTGCCATTGCAGTTAATGAAGTTCCAAAGATTCCATACAATATTGGATCTGCACCTTCAGGAGCAGCATTTGATGCGATGCTAAATGAAACTATAATTGCAATAATTAATGCAATCATGAATGGTCCAGTTGATTGCAATCCTTTGATGATTCCCATCAATGTTAATGATGCATATCCCCATTTTGCAGACTCTACAATTTCTTGGACTGGTTTGTATTTGTAATTTGTATATCTATCAGTAATCTTTTGAATTACAGGTACTAGAATCACACCAATAACAGTTGTTCCAAACAATGCATATGCAATTGTGGAGTCACCTAGGAAATAATATGTAAATATGAAATTCAAAATAATTGCAATAGTAGCAGAGACATAAAATGACACATTCAGAGGTTTCATAACATCTGTAATATTTTTAGAACGAACTATAACAATTCCAATAATTGATGCAATCATTCCAGATGTTCCAATTAGAATTGGGTACATGAAAATTTCAGGAGCACCGATAAGTGCTGCGATTAGTAATGATGCTAAAATTGTAACAATATAAGATTCGTAAACATCAGAACCCATTCCTGCAGCATCACCTACATTGTCACCGACATTGTCAGCAATTGTTGCAGGGTTTCTAGGATCATCTTCAGGAATGTTGGCTTCAACTTTTCCTACCAAATCTGCACCCATGTCTGCAGCCTTTGTGAAAATTCCACCACCAATTCTTATGAATAATGCAATTAGACTTGCGCCAATACCAACACCGGCAATTGTAATTGGATCAGGGTATACCATGTAAAGTACAGTAATTGCCAATAGAGCCATTGCAGGTACTGCAAGTCCAACAGTTGCCCCACCTCTAAATGCCATGGCAAATGTCTTACCTAAACCACTGCTACTAAGATGAGCTGCACGTACTGCGGCTTTTACAGTAATTTTTAATGAAATTAGTCCTGCAACTGCAGAAAGTGTTGCACCGACTGCAAATGCTAGTCCGTTTGAAAATCCAATAAAATAACCAATAATAATTGAAAGTGCAATAGCGATAGGAATTATAATTTTCATCTCTCTTCTGAGAAATGCGGCTGCTCCGACTTTGACGGCATTTGAGATCTCCATCATTTCTTTAGTGCCTGAAGGCTGTTTGAGAATCCAACTAACTATACCTAAAGCAACTACGAAAGAAGCAATGCCGGCCCCAATGGGCAAGATCTGTTGTACATCCATACTATAATTGGCTTGCCTGAGATTAGGAAATATAAATCAATGAGCGATTTTATTTTCTTTTTTGATAGGGCAAAAATGTTTTTCCACGTAATCCCTGTCGAACTAATTTGTTGAATCGCTTACCATGTGCAAGATATGGAAATCTCATGTGAATTAATTCATGAACTAGTGTATTTTCTAAAGCCTTTTCATCAGGAAGTTTTCGAACATTAATGAAGACCATATTATGTTGCAAATATGAAACGCCATAATACTTGTAAGCAGATGTTCTCCGGCCTTCAGTCATTTCTTTTGGCATATCCAAGACTTCTTTTGTAGTTAACAAAATTTTAGGTTCAGGTATAGAAAATCGATTTGAATAGATACCAACTTTTTCTAATATTTGTAATTTTAATTCAGAATCAAGTTTCATAATTATTTGTAAAACAATCTATGTTTATTCTGAAATGTCAATTCTTGTATGAGAATTGGTGTATTATGTTTTGTAAAGATTCAAAAAATCTCAGATGAATTAATAGGGTCAGAATATTTTGTAGTGTAATCACAAATCATACAGCCACCGGCTCATCATACCCCAGTTATTCCATTAAATCAAGTAGTCTTTGTGTTTTATTTCTAATTTCTGGAGTAATTTGGACTATAACTAATCCTTCGTTTGGCTGGCCATACATAACTACTGAATTTTCAGGAGCATGAACACAGACAGGAAGCACTAAGAGGTCTTCTTCACCTTCAACAGTAAGTCTTACAGGGGTTTTTGAAACAAATGCTTTTTTGATTGTATCAATACTTTGCTGTGTTATTTCAGCTGCAGGGTTATTACAGACAAGTTCAGTGTACTTGTTGTTATTTTTCAGGGGTTCGCGCTTTATTCTTTTTTCTTGGTTGTCGATAATTTGTAATGAAGGAATCAATCCAAAGTTAATCATTTTTTCAGTTGTCCTGTCACCAACTGTAATTAGGTAAGAATTTTTTTGCAGATATTTTTGTACATTAGATTTGTCTGTTTGGCTATCAGGAATTAATTTACCTAGAGGGATTTTCATTTGGTCTCTAAGGGAATTAGGTAATTTCACAGAAATCGCTTTAACTGGTTTTTGCAGAATCATCTGCAGATTTATCAGATTCATCTTTCATCTCTTCTTGCATCTTGGCTGCAAGAATACTGCATTGTGCTGCAATGTTTTTTGCACTGGATCTAAATGCAATTGCACTGGGAGAGTCAGGAGCAGTAATCATGATTGGTTTACCTAAATCAGAACCAGCCATAATTCCAGAATTCAATGGAATCTCACCTAAGAATGGAATTTTAAATTGTTCACTGATTTTTTTTGCGCCACCATCACCAAAAATATAGTGTTTGTCATTACAATTAGGGCAAATAAAATGACTCATGTTTTCCACAACACCTAAAATTGGAACATTAAGTTTTTCAAACATTCCAATTGCTTTTACAGCAACATTACTTGCTACATCTTGAGGAGTTGTAACTACTAAAATTCCAGTGATTGGAATTGTTTGCGCAAGGGTTAATGGAATATCACCAGTTCCAGGAGGAAGATCCACTATAAGATAATCTAAATCTGACCAGTTAGTATCAACTAAAAATTGTTTTAAGATTCCAGAAATAATTGGACCACGATAAATTGCTGCTTGATGAGATTGTTCTGCAAAGAAACCAAATGAAACAACTTGTAATCCATTAGATTTTGCAGGTTGTAGTTTGTTATTGTCTACTTCCATATGAGCACTTTTCATTCCAAGCATCAGAGGAATACTTGGACCATAGATATCTGCATCAAGTAAACCAACTTTAGCACCAGTTTGAGATAATGCCAAAGCTAAATTCAAAGATACAGTAGATTTTCCTACACCTCCTTTACCACTTGCAACACCAATAATGTTTTTGACAGTTGCCATTCCAGTGTCGGCATCAAGAGAGCGACCTTCCATAACTTTGGCAGTTACCTTCATATCAAAATTTTTGAGTTCTTTAATTTCACCAATTACCTTTCTGACATCATCTTCAATTTCCACATTAAATGGACATGCAGGAGTAGTTAGCTCCAAAGTAAATTTTAGATTATTATCATTAAGTTCAAGGTCTTTGATCATTCCCATGGATACAATATCTTTTTTCAAATCAGGATCAATGACGGTACTTAGTTTTTCAAGAACTTGATCAATTGCAACCATTGGATCAAAAAGTCACTTTACTTTATTTATACATAGTTTAGGCAGTCAAAAAAACATCAATTATTTGAAAAATATACAAAATTTTACTCAATTCAAGCATAAATTACCCAAAGATTCATAAATTCAAATTCAACAAAAACATCACAGTTGTTTTCTATATCTACCCTAGTCGATGTTGTTAGGATTCCTCCAAGCTTATTTGGAACTGCAATCAAAAAGGCAGCAACAAACATTCTCAAAGACAAATACGAGAGCATGATTAACGCAGAATTAGGATACATCATTATGATTTTAGATGCCAAAGTTGACGAAATGGGAAAGATGATTGCAGGAGACGGAGGAACGTTTCATAAAGTCGAATTTGAAGCATTAACATTTTATCCAAAACTCCAAGAGATTGTTCAAGGAGAAATCGTAGACATTACAGACTTTGGAGCATTTGTAAGAATTGGTCCAACTGATGCATTATTACATTTATCACAAGTCATGGATGATTATCTAAAAAGCGATGTAAAATCTGGAATGATTTTAGCTAATCAAAGTGGCAGAACACTAAAAGTTGGTTCAACTCTCAGAGCAAGAATTACAGCTGTGTCATTAGGCAAAGCTGCTGCTATGGGAAAAATCGGAATCACATGCAGACAACCATTCTTGGGCGCAGACGATTGGATTGCAGAAGAAATTAAAAAATCTAGTGGCGGTTCAAGTGAATCAAAAGAAGCTAAAGTAGAGGCAAGTTAAATGGCTCGAGAAATGGCTTGTAGAAAATGCAAGTATGTAACTACAGGAAAAGTTTGTCCAGTTTGTAAATCATCTGATTTAACACCAGATTGGAATGGAATAGTACTAGTTGTTGATCCTACAAATTCTCAAATTTCAAAAACATTGGGAATAAAACAAAAAGGCAAATACGCAATCAAAGTTACGTAGATTTCTAAATCTTTAAAATCATATTAGCGTCATAGTATGATGTTGTCATTTAATGTAAAAAAGCAATTAATTGAATTTTTATCTGAAGACATAGGTAAAGGCGACATTACAAGTGAGTTATTACCAAAAAAAAATATTTCTGCTAGAATTATCTCAAGAGAAGAAGCTATTGTTGCAGGAGTAAAATATGCAAAAGAGATTTTCAAATTAAAAGGATGTAATGTAAAAATCATAAAAAAAGATGGCACCAAGATAAAACCAAATCAAACAATAATGACCATTTCAGGCAATGCAGGGAAAATCCTAACGTGTGAGAGAACTGCTCTTAATTTACTCACAAGAATGAGTGGTATTGCAACTCAGACAGATCAATTAGTTAAAAAAATTCCAAATAAAAAAACCAAACTATATGCTACAAGAAAGACGGCACCAGGTCTAAGATATTTTGATAAAGAAGCAGTAGAAATTGGCGGTGGAAAAAAGCACCGATTAAGACTAGATGAAATGGTAATGATCAAAGATAATCACATTGCAGTTGGAGAGTCATTGTTATCTTTGATAAAAAAGACAAAGAAAAAATATAAAAAATTCGAAGTTGAAGTTGAAAATACTGCAGATGCAATACTAGCTGCAAAAGAAGGAGCTACAATAATTATGCTAGATAATTTTTCGCCAGAGCAAATTAAAAAAACAATTCAGGTTCTTAAAAATCAAAAATTACGAAACAAAGTATTACTTGAGGCATCAGGTGGAATTAATTCAAAAAATATTGCAAGATATGGCAACACCGGTGTAGATATCATCTCTGTTGGAAGTATAACAAACTCAGTTAAAGGAATAGATTTGAGTTTAGAAATCTAGGTTTTAGATTCAATTTTTGATAACAGTTCAGATACTGCTTTATTTTTTGGATCAATTTCTTTAATTTTGTTACAGCATTGAATTGCTCGCTTTGGTTCGCCTAGAAAATAGTGAGAGTTTGCCTTTAAAATCAAAACTTCTACATCATAAGAGCCAATATTTAGAGCCTTTTCAAAATAACTAATGGCAGTAGAGTATTTTTCTTTCATATAGTATATTCCACCAACAATAAACAAGACGTTTTGCTCATCAGTGGTCTCCAAAATTTCAAGACCTAATTTCAAGGCAGCATCATGTTGTTTTTGCTTTATTAGCTTGCGTAGTTCCTTTCTTTTTTGAAAGAGAGATTTTGCTTTAGGATCTTTAGGAGCTTTACTGAATAAACCAACCAAATTAAATTACAATTAAACGATCTTCATTAAACCAATAAACCTTCGTCTTTGCACAAAAAGAATTTAGAAGAATTCAATCAGGATCAAGGATAGTGATTTAGCAACCCAACTTTTACTATTTTAAAGTCACCCAATTTTTTGTTAGGTTCAAATCTATCATAATAGCTATATTCGCCTTCTTTCAATGAATAAATTGTGATAGTTACATTTTGATTTGGATAAATCACTTTTGAGTTTACATTTAATCCATCTATGTAAAACATGTGAGGACCATCATCATAATTAAAGATGGTTAGAATGTAGTCATAATCAGTTCTGCTAATTAATGTGGGATTAATACCGCTAATTCCACTTAAACCTACAATTTTTGTTTCGTTATCAATATTTTGAAATGAGATCGTAGATTGGATTTTTTCAGGCAAATAAATTGAAACATGTCTTACTCCACCCTGACCAATAAATCCAAAAAACAAAATAAACATAGAGATCACTATAATGATTATAATGAAAATCATAAATTTGGATTTCATCATAATATTTCAGATTTAACCTTTTTAATTTTACGTAAGAATGTCAATATTAGAAATAACCATACATGAATTTATGAGAAAACTAATGTGGAAAATTATTTAGATTAACTAATTGCAAGCATACGCTCTATGGCTAATCTAGCCTTGTCTGCAATTTCTTTTGGAACTATAACCTGATTTTTTTCTTGAACTAGTGCATCATAGACTTTTTCAAGTGTGATCATTTTCATGTATTGGCATTCTGCTTTTTCTGATGCTGGAATGAATGTTTTACCTGGATTTTGTTGTCTCATTTTGTATAAAATTCCAGTCTCTGTTGCAACTACAAAGTTTTTTGCTTTAGAGTTATGTACATGATTTAGCATTCCTTCTGTAGATAAAATAGAAACTTTTTGATCATCAAAACTTCCAGATGCTGCATCATACATCATTGGAGTGGTACAACTACATTCAGGATGTATTACAAATTCTGCGTCTTTGAGTGAATTTAATTTATTTGTAATATCTTCTGGTTTGATACCTGCGTGAACATGACATTCTCCTGCCCATATGAACATGTTCTTTCGTCCAGTGACTTTGGCAACATAAGAACCTAAAAACATATCAGGCAAAAATAAAATTTCTTTATCAGCAGGAATTGCTTTAACTACATTTACAGCATTTGCTGAAGTACAACAGTAATCTAATTCAGATTTTATTTCGGCAGTTGTATTCACATAACCAACTGTGATTGCTTTTGGATGTTGTTTCTTCCAGTTTCTTAATTCATCAACAGTGATAGAATCAGATAGAGAACATCCAGCTTCCAAGTCTGGAATCAATACTCTTTTTTCAGGAGATATGATTGCTGCAGTTTCTGCCATAAAGTGAACGCCACAAAATAGAATTGTTTTTTGTGAAACTTTGGCTGCTTGTCGTGATAATCCTAATGAATCTCCAGTAAAATCTGCAATATCTTGAACATCTGGAATTTGATAATTATGGGCAAGAATAACTACGTCTTTTTCTTTTTTCAGACGAAGAATTTCATCTTTGAGACTAGAAGATTGTTGTACTAACATTTACCAACGGGATTGCTCTTGGTAGTCATTTAAAGAATAAGATCTAGTCAGGAATATTCTAAAAAACATGCAATTAAGGCAATTTTTGCCATATTAGGTACCAACAGAAATACCACTAGAACAGTATTTACGTAAAGTTTCAATTGCAGATAAAATTGCTAGTTTGCTAGTCTTTGGATTTGTCTCATCTGGAACATTTTCTATGTTAAATGTCATGGTTCCAAATTTTCCTTGTGCTATTATGTTGTGAGTGTTTTTGGTGGTGTTTGGGTCTGCAACAATCTTTACAATTGTCTTTTCACTTCCCAATCCAACCAAACTAAGCAATGCTGCAACATTGATGTTTGCAGGAAATAACAATACAGCATCTTTTGCTTTTCCTTCAAAAATAGTTGTTGGAATGGTAATTTTTTCCACATCAATATTTGATGTCTCAAAAAATTTTGCGCCTTTTAATGATCTTGGATGTTTAGTTGTAGTTAACGTTACAGAATCTAATTGGTCAGAGACAGATTTGATTGCATCTAATCCACCAATTGCACCAGATGGCAAATAGATTGTTTTATGAAAATGCTCACATGCTTCAGATAAAATATCAAAAATAGATTCATCAAGTAAAGCACCAACACTCATTATCATCAAATCTCTTTTATTTTGTAAAACACTATGAGCTACATTTCTAACTGCTTCTTGAGATGC
>JBHIUL010000019.1:11251-13335 GCA_042138315.1 Nitrosarchaeum sp. | reverse complement strand
GGACATTTGCAATTGTTCCATTATGTGCAATGCAGAGATCTTTGACTTTAAGTGGTTGTGCATTCTCAAGTGTGCTTCTACCCATAGTAGAATATCTAACATGACCAATTACTGCAGGAGATGCATAATCTTCACAGATTTTCTTAAACTCTGATGATGCCCCAGATACAAGACCCAATCGTTTTAATGGTTCTTTATTTGGAATTGCAATCCCCCAAGCCTCTTGTCCTCTATGTTGTAATGCTCTTAGTGCATCAATTGCTAATGGAACTACATTAGTCCCACTAAGACTAAAAATTCCAACAACTCCACAATTTTCTTTAACCATGTACTACCAATTCCCTTAACGAGTTAAACCAAGTTTTTTGAGCCTTATCAACTCTTAGATCTATGATAGGTTTGTTGTTTTGATTAAATTTAATATTCTCCCCACCAAAGTCACCAATCATTTTGTATGAAACTTTAGCCTTTTTGAATATATCATCTAGTTTTTTCAGATTTTTTTTCTCTAAAACCAAAAGATATCTAGAATGACTTTCAGAAAAAAGTATCCTATCAACATCTAATTTAGGACCAGGTATTTTATCAAGAGATACAGTACATCCTATTTTATGAGTCATACATAATTCAGATACTGCAACTGCCAATCCACCTTTAGAGCAATCATGTGCTGCTTTGAGTAGTTCTTTTTGAATTACATCCAAAACGGCATTCATATTATTTTTTGATTCTTGGAAATTAACAACAGGACATTTTCCTCCAATAAATTTGTGAATGTATTCATAGTATTCTGAACCCCCCATCTCATCTTTTGTATCCCCAATAATCACAAGACAGTTTCCAGAAGAAATTTGGTGAGAGTATAACGGGGTCTTGTCAATTAATCCCAAGATTCCAATAATCGGTGTTGGCTTTATTGGGCCAGATGGTGTTTCGTTGTATAGACTAACTTTTCCACCAACACATGGAATTTCAAAATATTTTGCAAAATCAGTCAAGCCTTTTAGTGATTCTAAAAATGTCCAAAATATTTCAGGGTTTTCAGGATTTCCAAATTGTAAATGATCAAGCATCCCTATGGGTTTTGCACCAGTACATACAACATTTCTACATGCTTCTTCAAAGCAACCAATAGCACCTTCTCTTGGATTGATATAGCAATGTTTTGGATTGCCGTCGATTTTTGCAGATAAAAATTTACCATTATCAAGCCTTAACACAGATGCATCCTTACCGGGTTTCACTACTGTTCTAATTCCTACTTCATGATCATATTGTCCATATACCCAGATTTTACTTGCAATGTTTGGCGATGACAAAAACTTTAACATCATTTTAGAATAGTCTGAAATTGGTTTGAGTTTTTTTTCTTGTTCTATAGTTTCAAGGTATGCAGGTTTTTTTGATGGTCTATCCAATAATGTTGCATTTGCAACAACATCAGTTGGAAGATTAGCACATGTTTTTTTTCCTTGTGTTACATGCATCATATTATTACTAGTTACATGACCAATAACAGAACAAGTTATGCGGTATTTTTTACAGATTTCTTGTAATTTTTTTAATTTCTCATCGGTAGTTACAATTAGCATTCTTTCCTGAGATTCAGATACCATTATCTCATCAGGATTCATATCAGATTCACGAGTATGGACTTTGGTTACATCCATCTCTATTCCAATAGATAATGCATCAGCAGTTTCAGATACAGCGCAAGATAGTCCACCGCCGCCTAGATCTTTCATTGCATGAATAAGGTGTTCATTTCTTGCCTCAAGAATTGCCTCTATGATTAATTTTTCAATGAATGGGTCTGGTATTTGTACTGCTGATCTGTTTTCAGACTCTAATGAATCAGATGCAAACTGAGAACCACCAATGCCATCTCTTCCAGTGGACCCTCCAAGTAATACTACAAGATCACCATTTTTTGCATGATTCTTAATTAGATTTTTTTTCTTGCCAAATCCAATTGCTGCAACATCCACTAAAGCATAATTAGAATAACATTCATCAAATTCAACTTCTCCACCAATGGTAGGAATTCCTAAACAATTACCATAATCTGCAATTCCTGTAACTGC
>JBHIUL010000019.1:9843-11151 GCA_042138315.1 Nitrosarchaeum sp. | reverse complement strand
TCATTACAAACTCCGGCAATTCTATCAGTCGAGCCATTGATTACTTCGCTGTATCTAAATACAATCTGATTATGTTTTTTTAATTTTTTAAGTGTCTCAGAATCAACGTAATATCGACCTTCACCATTTGCGATTGGGATTGGAATTTTTTGATGTAGTTTTAGTTTATTTGTGAAAGGGGTCTTGTTATTTTCAACTACAAGGTTTGTCCAATTACACATAAAATTAAGCGATGTATTTTTGAGTAATGCACCTGGAAGAAGTCCTGCCTCTACAAGAATTTGAAATCCATTGCATACTCCTAAAATAGGAATTCCTTTTTCCGCCATTTTTCGGACATCTTCAATTATAGGACTATGTGCTGCAATTGCACCTGATCTTAATCTATCACCATAAGAGAATCCGCCTGGAAGAATAACGGCATCAATATTTTTTGGTAATCCTTTGTCATGCCAGAAATATTCTGCATTAAATTTGAAGACATCAGTCAATACATGATACATATCTCGATCACAATTACTGCCTGGAAAAACTATGACTCCAACCTTCACAACTAGATTTACCAATAGCGATATTTAATTTGAATCAAATAGAATAACAAGTATTTCTGATCGCACTATGGTTAGAGTCAGTGTGAAACACTCATGAATTGAACAAATTTGCGTCTATGCATCAAATACATCAACAGTGACTTTACTTACCATAGGATTGTAGATACGTAATTCATCACATATTTCCTGTACTTTAGATTTTGCAGATTTTTTGTCTTTTTCTTTGATTGTAAATTTTAGCATTTTTGCAGTTTTAATTTTAGAGATGGCAGAACTATTACCTTTAAGCACAAGATCATTTAGAATTGTCTCGCCTTCAGGGTCACTGATTCCAGGTTTATTTTCAATTATCACATGAACATCAAATACTGCCATTGATTTGCAAAATCAAAAAGAGGTTAATCTATCTTCCTAAATGATTTGCGATTACATGCCAAAATCCAATATCATATTTACAAATACCTTAATGGAATTTTTATAATTAGACATTGAATTCATTACCAGAATAACGAGGAATCTTCTTTGGTATATCATATATTTCCAAAGAATCCAAATATGCAAGATATTTTGGAACAGTTACATCATTACCAAAAAATACAAGAATTCTATCATTATGTTTAATTTCATATTTTGATATGTCTGAATCATATTTTTCCCCATTAACGTAAAATACCAATGATTGATTTTGTTCAACACAAAATTTACCCATATTGATTCCAACCACTTTCTCGTTTAACATAATACATTTCTGAGAAAC
>JBHIUL010000019.1:0-9743 GCA_042138315.1 Nitrosarchaeum sp. | reverse complement strand
TACCCATATTGATTCCAACCACTTTCTCGTTTAACATAATACATTTCTGAGAAACGTTCATTCCAAATGATGCAAACAACATATCCAATGGAACCCCGGTAGCATGTTTGTGAATTAGATAAGGATTGCCATCCTCAAAGTGTATGTATTTGCTTGAAAGTTGATACTGCTCAAGTCCAAAGTTTATCTGTTTACCATCTACAAAAACAAGAATTGCAGCATGTGCATGGTCACTGCCTATCTGCCCAACACCATATTGAGTGGCCATTCTTGTTTCAGGATCAGTAATAATGGTATTTTGAATAATTCGTGAATCAATTTCAGTTTGATTCATAAAATAATACAAAAAAAATCCAGAACAAACAACTAGAAAAGAAACTCCAATAACAAGAATCAATCTATTTTGAGATTTAGAACTGGTAGATTTTGGATCAAAAGACACAAAGCTGCTCTCTTCAAATCTACCTGGCAAACTATAATCAGAACCAATATCTTTTGGAAGCACTTTTTTATTATCTTCAGACAATTACTGAACTGAACAAGTGCATTCTATAAAGTTACTAAATCAACATAAAAAAAGATCATAAAATTTAGTTTGAAGATAGTGTGATGAGAGAGAGATTTTGTGACCAGAAATTAATACGGTATCAAATATTTATGACTAAACTACCTTAAGTTTTCAAAGAAAAATCTAGTTTTTGTGGATAACGAGCAAATAGATTCCCTTCTGTATAAAAAAAGAGATACAGAATCTGAAATAATCAAAAACTTAGATGTGTTAATAGAATCAGACTGGGAATCAAACACCACAAAATTAAGAATTAAGGCATTGCTAAAACACATGAATACAATCCAAGATGAAATAGACAATGCAAAATTAAAAACCAATACAATTGAAGAAAAACGACTAAAATTAGCATTAAATCTTCGTAGATTCTAAATCTTTATTTGAATAAAACAAATTGAAAAAATATGGATCTTAATGAAATACTCACCAAAGAAAGAGATGTTTTAAGAGATGAAAATATAGAATTGAGAAATAAAATAAAAGAGTTGGAATTGGAAATAAAAGAACTAAAAAATAAAGCATAGTCTTTTTGTGGCTAAATCCTTAAATTATCACAATATTCAATTGAGTTATGGCTCAAAGTAAATGTCCATATTGTTCTTCATTTTTTGAAAATAATGAAGTATTATCCAAGCATATTGATAAAATACATAATGCCGCAGAACCAATTTAGGTTCTAATTTTATTACAAATTTTATATTTTTAAAATAAAAAAAAGCTAGTTGCTTCCTATAAGGAAGACAACATTTACGCTGGTGTTAACATCTTGGTCTGACGAAAATATTGGTGTCGCCATGAAAGATTTTGTTGCAGATTCAGCAAAAGCCATGTCATGCATTGGCATTGGATATGGCATTGAAAATTCAGATAAAGAAACCTCCTTGACTCCAATGATTTTGTATTTCAAAGGAGATAATGCCATTTCTGCTTTTGATTTTGCATTTAAGATTGCTTTTTCCAAAAGAGAATCCTTGAGTTTAGAGTTTACTTCAGGAGATAGTGAAAAAAACACACTATCTACACGGTTTACTCCAGCACTCACTGCACTATCAATAATTGCAGCAACTTTGTCAAGTTTTACAGTTTTTACATTGACGATATTACTTACTCTATATCCAACAAGTTCTTGAGTGTATCTTCCAGTTTCCTTGTCCTGATAATTATCATAAACAGGATAGATGTTAAACTGAGATGTGCTGATTTCTGAATCAGTTATCCCAACTTGTTTTATTGCTGCAATTACTTTACTCATCAATTCAGAGTTTGAAGCAAGTGCGTCTTTGGCAGTTTTTTCTTGAATTTCAACACCAAAACTAATGTTTGCAAGATCTGGCTTTATGCTTGAAGTTGCAGTGCCGGAAACAGATATCACCTTATCATTAGATTGAGTAGATGTTACCACTTGTGCATCGGCGTTTGGAGCAACTGAAATTGCGCTCATAGTCACAGAGACTACAAGTACAGCAATAACGGCTGCAAAGATTTGTTTTGAATGTTTCATGATTCTCATTTAGATAATTTTCTAGATAAGGTTTGATTAAATTTCAATTTAATGAGAAGTTTTAATAACATATTCCAAATTTTAATTTCTCAATGAGTGATGAAAAGGATGAATCAGTTGGAATTGCAGACAGAGTGGAAATTTTATCAACGGATGACCAAAAAATAAAAGCGATAGGAGAAATACTTAGTTCTGATTCAAGTAGGGCGATTTTAAAATTATTGTTCAATGATTCACTTACAGCAAATCAAATAGCACAAAAAACAGAAATTTCATTACCACTAGTAATTTATCATTTGAAAAAAATGCAAGAGTCAGGAGTGGTGAAAATTACAAGTGTTGGAAAAAACACAAAATCTCACGATATGAAATTTTATACAATAGACAAACTTGCAATTGTTATTTTACCATCAGTTATGTCAGAGCCTGCAAAAAAGAGCAAGTCTCTTTTTAATTCATTTACAAGAATTCATAGAATTGCAACACTTGGCAGCGTGTCAATAGCTGCATGGTTTTCATCTCAAATCATACAAAAAATACCAGATCAAAGCATGTCTACAATGAGCCCAATGCCACCAGAAACAGAGATGGCATTCAAGTCAATGCCAGCAGATGTCCCAGAAGCAGCTATAGAATCCATGCCAGAAGCATCAGATACAGCAATGAGATCAATGCCAATAGAAGATGTTGGAAATACAATGATTCAATCAGCACCAATGATACAAGAGCCAATAGTGAACCTCTTATGGTCTGCAGTGGTAGTATTAGGAATAATAGTTGCAGGACTAGTCATCGAAGTGGTTATCTCAAAAAGACACAATTCCAAACTCACTAATTCTTAAATTTATATAAAAAATATCCAAAATCACCAGACATTGAAATTTATATCAGATGACACGAGTGAATGATGTATTGTCAAGATCAAGATATTGGAAGATTACTGCAGATGAAATGGAAAAATTTGTCTATAATGAGGATAAATTACTAAACTGGGAAATCAAATGTATTAGAGAACCAGATGTAGATGCAATATTTATCGGAGTTTTCATGTATAGAAATGGCACACCATATGACTATGAGTCAATTAAAGGATTAACATACTATTACAACAACATACCAAGAAAGGAGTTGCCATCAATTACTAGCTATCTTCAAGAAAAATTTGGTGGAAAAGAGATGGCAAAGGGGGAGAGAATATTTCTTAAAGGCTCAAAAGAAATCTATTCCAGCAAAGACCTTGCAGCATTAGCAAAGGGGATGGAGCAAAAATTCAAAACCAAAGCCATCATATCATTAGAATTTCAAGATTTGAGTTTGGAGGAGCTCAAAACAGCTGGATTGCCAGAAGCAAAACTACTTCCAATTCCAGGCAAATAGATAAAGAGTTCAAGACAGATGAATTTTAGATGTCATCGATTGAAGATATCAACCAACATTTAGAAGAACTAAGAAAACGAGTAGTACGAGTAATCATAGTAATTGGAATAATTTTTGCATTTGTAATTACAACTCATCTTTATCCAATTGAAGTTGCAGGAATTCAATTATACTATCCTGCTTTAGAACCAATTAACAATATTGCAGCGCAAATTACAACCCACATGAAACAAAACTTAGTACCAGAAGGAGTTCAATTAATTCAGACAGAACCAGGTCAAGCTCTATTTGCCCAAATTTACGTAGGAGCACTTGTTGCAGTGGTATTTGGAATGCCAATGATAATCAAAGAAGCAGTAGGGTTCATCAAACCAGCATTAAAAGAGCGAGAAATCAAAGTTACACGAAGTATTGCATTACCAGCATTAGGATTATTCATAACGGGTTGTCTATTTTCATATTTTCTTGTAATTCCATACATGCTAGAATTTCTATACATGTATGGAGATGCATCTGGATTAATCACATTTCTCAATATTATGGATTTTATCACATTCGTATTGCAATATTTACTTGCATTTGGTGTATCATTTCAAATACCATTGATAATGTATGCATTAACAGTCACAGGAATTGTAGGCACCAACTTTTGGAGAAAAAATACAAGATATGCCATGCTTGCAATCATAGTATTTGGAGCAATCATTACCCCCGATGGCAGTGGTGTCACTATGTGGTTTATCGCATTACCTATGATGGGACTTTATTTTGCAGGCATACTAATGGAGTATAAAAAATATAAAAAAGATTTAAATCTCAAATCAAGGATCAAAGAATAGATGTCACTAGAAAGTATCGTTCTTGCAATGCCTGGAATAAATGAAATATTGATAATTTTGGTATTGGCTGGAATATTTATTTTCGGTGCAAAAAAGATTCCAGAGCTGGCCAAAACATTAGGTAAAGCAAAAGGGGAATTTGAGAAAGGTAAGATTGAAGGAGAAAAAGAGCTCAACGATCTTAAAAACAAAGAAAAAACAGACTAGGCTTCTGCAATTATAGCAAATTCATCAAGAATTTTACCATATTCATCTAGAATCTTATTTTTACTAAAAATACCAACTAATTTTTTCAGTCCATGTTGTTTCCAATTTATTTCAACAATAATCTTTGTTCCATTTGGAGTGAATTCATATCGTTTAGCAATATGAGTCCCTTTTGCATCACCACCAATTACAAAAATATCATGAGATACCGGTGTATCAATTACATGCTTTACCAACATGACTAATTCATCTCCACCAATTCGAAGATGCTCCTCTACAATCGATACATTTCCACGTACAGAAATTATCCTTATTGAGGGATAGTATTGCGGAACAAGTTTTTGAAAGTTTTCATAGTTAGTAGTAACATCAAAGACTTTATTTCTATCAGCCTTTATGATTTTTTCAAAAATAATTTTTTGCAATTATATTTTAAAAGTGCCCCAACGGGGGTATAAATTATGCTCCAGATCAAATTGGTCTAAACATTTTCCAACACCATGATTAATTATATCATCAAGGGTTTTTGGCTTTGTATAAAATTCTGTAACAGGTGGCAAAATTACAATACCAAGTCTGGATAGTTTAAGCATATTTTCAAGATGTATTGCAGATAACGGGGTCTCTCTGACCATCAAAATTAATTTTCTAGATTCTTTAATTGTAACACCAGCAGCTCGTGCTACCAAAGTATCATCATATCCATTTGCAATTGCAGATAATGTTTTCATACTGCAGGGTGCAATTATCATACCATCTACCTTGTGAGTTCCACTAGAAACACTTGATGCCATGTTTTTTTCATCAGATGTTGTATTTGCAAGAGATTTTACATAACCAAGTTGAAAATCAGTTTCCATAGAAATACACTTGATTGCCCATTCAGACATTATCAAATGAGTTTCAACACCTAATTTTTTTAAAACCTCCAACATACGAATTCCATAGATAACACCTGTGCTGCCAGTAATACCAATGATTAATTTCATTATTAGTTATCTAACATACAACAGTATTTTATCTATTAGATGGTACCACATGTTTAGCACTAGATGTTTTGAGCATCATCATTTCTAGCATCAAGTTTTTGCTGTTCTCTCCTTCTTTTGAGCCATAAAGATACCCCACCTGCAGCCATAGCAGATAGTAAAATCACTCCAGCCAACTGTAATTCAACTGAGTAAAACACACAATTACATATCAAGTCTTTTTAAAAAAATCTTTGTATAATACAATAGATCAAAATAATTGAAAATTAGCTATATTAGTTCCTGTTTTCTAGTTAAGGTGTGATTAGTAGTTCTGAAATTAAAAAAATCATAAGCAATTATTCGGATGTAAAAATAGGAGTAATGGGAAGTCATTCTGCACTAGAAGTTATGGACGGTGCAAAAGATGAAAATTTTCAAACAATAGTATATTGCCAAAAAGGCAGAGAAGAACCATATCAAAGATTTGGTAGAATAGCAGATGAGATAGTAGTATTAAATAAATTCAAAGATATGGCATCAGCTAAAAATCAAAAGACTATGAGAGATACAAATACAATAATTATTCCACACAGATCACTAACAGTATACCTAGGATACAAAACATTAGAAAATTCATTTAAAGTTCCAATATTTGGAAATAGGAAATTATTCCAAGCAGAAGAAAGAACTGCCAAAAAAAATCAATATTATCTATTAGAAAAGGCAAAAATAAAATTCCCTAAATTATTCAAAGACCCAAAAAGCATCAACAAGCCATGTATTGTCAAAGTTCAAGAAAAAAAGAGACCATTAGAACGTGCTTTTTTTACCGTATCATCTTACAAGGACTATAAAGAAAAGTCAGAGGCAAAAATAAAACAGGGATTAATTGCCAGAAAAGATTTAGAAAAATCAAGCATAGAAGAATTAGCAATTGGAACATACATGAATTTTAATTTCTTTCACACACCAATATCAAAACAAGTTGATTTTATAGGAATAGAAAGAAGGCTGCAAACAAACGTACATGACTACAATGCACTCCCAGCTAAACAACAATTAGACATCAATATCGATTTGCAAAACATCGAAGTGGGACATACACCTGCAAGCATTAGAGAATCATTACTTGAAAAAGTAATCAAGATGGGGGACAAATTTGTAGCAGCTGCAAAAAGAGAGTATGCCCCTGGAATAATTGGGCCATTTTCATTACAAAGTGTAATTACAAAAGATTTGGAATTGATAGTGTATGATGTATCACTACGCGTTCCGGGTAATCCAATTGTAGCGACAACTAGTCCATACACAAAATATCAATACGGTAAAACATTTGGAGTTGGTAGAAGAATAGCTATGGAGATAAGACGGGCCCAAGAAGAAGGACGTTTAGATGAAATAGTCACATAAAAAATATAAAAAATCAACAAATGACAAAGATATATTTTATTGACAAAACAACATTCATTGTTAATTGGCTAGATTAGGAAATATATCGAATACCTAACGTTTTGATTCAAATAATTATAGAACGGTTTTTGTTTGAATTAAAATGCTGGATGCCAATTAACATCAAAATACAAACTCTTTATTGTTAGAGGTGTATCAAAGATGTAAATGCCAAGAACAATTTACATTCGTGAGATAATCACAATACTAAAAGAACCAAAACTTTGCCCAACATGTCAAAAAGATGATAGATTAGAAAAAAATATAGTGTTTGAGAGAAGATCAGATGGACAAACAGTACTATGTACACGCTGTGAAGCATTAACAGTAGTTACAAACCATAATCTAAAAGAAGTGGAATTGGCAGCTGCAAAAGACTATCAAGTAATGTTAAAAGAACCACATCTTATCCGTAAAGTTACATATTAGATTTGAGATAAGCTATGGAAGTAATTCCTTTATGATGTAATTTCGTACGTTTGCAAATTCCCATTCTCTTAAATCCGCATTTTTACATTCTTCTTTAATTATTAATCCAGCAAGACCCTTACTCCAAATGTGTCTATGTACATCATAAACCTCCAAAATTTTACCATGTTTTGTGATTTTGATGCTACCATGACATCGTTGGATAACTTTTGCTGCAACATTTTGATACAAAATCTCTAGATTAGCCACGAATGAGTATAGGTCACGGCATATCAAAATGTTATGGTTTAGTAAAAGTAAATCTCAATTATAATACCAATATATCTTAGAATATAGAATAATCAACTGCTGATGATTAACAGAAAAGCTATATCTGAATATGATGAGTTTGCCGAATTATGAAGCATTTACAAAATTTCATACCAATTTGAAAATCTTATTAGTTACAAACAATAAATTTCTAATATATGGCCACTAGTAAAACACGTAAAATCACTTCAGATGAATTAAAAAAATTGCAAAAAAATGAGAAAATCAGGAACACTGCAAGACGTAAAGCCCAGAAAGTAGGCAAGAGTATTGCTACAGATAAATCGAAACCAAAAACTACAAAACCTACAAGACCAGCGCGAAAAGTCACCAAAAAACGAGCCTCAATCAGATAACAACAGAACTTTAGAAATAGATTCAAAATATCAGATTTTAGTAAAACTAAGCTCTACATATTGGAGAAAAATAACAGAAATGTGGAAGATACAATAGAAATCATACAAAATGCAAAAAAATTTGCACATGAAAAACACAAAAATCAGAAAAAAAAAGATGGCATAACACCATACTCTGATCATTTAGAAGGGGTGGTAAACCGATTAAAAAATTTAGGAATTACAGATAAAGATACATTATGTGCAGCTTGGCTTCACGATATAATTGAAGTTACAGATGTAACTTTTGATCAAATTAATGAAAGATTTGGAAGAGATATCGCTGTAATGGTATTATCACTAACAAAAGATCAAAACATTCCAAAAAAAGATAGAGAAACACAATACATCACACAATTAAAAGAAGCCCCACTTCAAACAAAAATTATTAAATTATGCGACATATCTGCAAACATAAAAGATTTAGCCAATGCACCAATCTCAAAAACTCAGAAAAATAAACAAATCAAAAAAATATTACACTATCTTAGAATAATTAAAAACGACATATCAGAAAATAAATCAAAATATCCAAAAATTCAAGAAATAATAGATGGAATAAATGTAATATCAGTCAAATTTCATCAAAAACCAATTTCAATTTAAAATAAAATCAAGTAGCAGGATCTACAACAGTAACAGTCATTGAAAGTGGAGGAGATAATGCCTGAGGATTATCAATACCTTCCCAAACAAACACCTCAATAGTGTATATGCCGGCCTCATTTGAAGTCCATGACTGAGCAGGAGAAAACGATTGTCGTGGAGAAAGTGAACCAGTTAACCATGACAGTGAAATCACTACTTGATCTTCATTTTTTACCTGAGTCAAATATGCAAACGGTTGTTGGATATCTTGACTGTTTGAAACATCCGCAGTTATCATAATTTGATTCCCAACAGTAAGAATTGCAGTATTGGATGGAATCTCTACTGAAACATACCCAGTATCAGCAAAAACCAAACTTGTTGGGAGTAATAAAAGAGCCATCAACAAAAATTTCATAAATATTATCATACAACATCATATTTAATCTATATAAGATGAACAAACTTCCTAAGAAATTTCCAGAGTATGTAATTATGTATAAAACATTGACAAAGAAAATCGTGGAATTAAAAAATGAAAAAGTAAAGACAAAATATTTAGAATCAGAAAAAATTGAAGAGAAAATAAGAAAATATGAATCAGAAAGGATAAAAATTTCAAACATGTTTCCTGAAAATTTTTTTGACGGGTATTCAACAGAATAATTAGAAAACCGCTATAAGTGAGAAAAACAATCTAAATCGTGACTGGGGAGTGTTCGCAAGAACAGCTACCACATAATACTAGCAGTAATTATGATGTAGAGGATCACTCCAGTCATTCCTAAAAATTAAAAATAAATTCAGTGTATGTTCAAGCTTCCATGTGTTCTTTGAGAAGATTTTTTCTAACTAGAATTGGAATATTATACAAAGCACCAAGAGCCATAGCATCAGATGCACGGTAATTTCGCAACACCAAGTCTTTTTTTCCAGTAAAGTACAGATTGGCACGTAAAACCTCGCCACTTTCATAAATTTTTACTTTGACTAACACTAATTCATTTTCTTCACATATTTCTTCCATCATTTTGTAAATAGATGGAACAGAATCGCTTGAGCTTTCAGTGAAACTGGATATATGTCGAGCAACCTCACCAGAAAATGCAC
>JBHIUL010000018.1:10375-13579 GCA_042138315.1 Nitrosarchaeum sp. | reverse complement strand
GAGCGTGTGGTTCTGAATTTCATACTATTGAAAATCTAAGAAAACATAAAAAAATCTGTAAGGAAAAAGTATAACATTCCAACAGTGGTCATTTTTTATTCTAAAAACAATCAGATCACATTCTTGTTTTAGTTATTCCATACCATACAATAAAAGACATTAATTTAATGACATTTTATGCTCTAACTTATAAATAAATTTGAATCAGTATCAGTATGGAAAATATTTTGGTCCCTTATCATTCTTCAAGTCTTTCTAAATTGGCTTTTCAACAAGCATTAACTATTGCTTCAAAATGGAAATTAAAATTAATCCTACTTTCTGTAATTGGTCCAGATATTGGTACGTCTGGAATGTCAGCAAGTAACACAAAAAAATTACTTGATAAACATGATGAAAAAGCAAAAAATCTATTAAATAAATTTAAAGATGTTTGTGAGGAAAAAAATGTCAAATTAGAGATTAGTACGATAAGGGATCCTTCTGCTGCTAGCGGAATAATTCGGTTTGCAAATGAAAACGATGTAGATCTAATCATTATTGGCTCACATGGACGTTCTGGACTCAAGAGGATAATATTGGGAAGTGTAGCTGCCAAGGTCATTAAAGATTCAAACTGTCCTGTAATGATTATAAAAAATAAAAAACATATTAAAAAATAAAAAAATCATATTTTATTTTCTTCATGAGGTGTTTTAAAAAACTCAAGAGCGCCAGGTAAGGGATTCGAGCCCCTGCACGCTTGCGCGTAGCCGTTTTCGAGACGGCCGCCGTACCACTTGGCTAACCTGGCAAGAAATCTTAGAAATACCACATAATAAAGCAAATCAGAACTAATCTATATCAAATAATTCGTCTTGAAAGCGCTTAATTATCTGAGATTTTGATTTGTTCCAATCAGACTCCGATATATGATCAGAAAAAATAGAATGAAATGTAACAAAAGATTTCAATTTATTCATAGTGACAATAGTTTGTATTTCATCCTCTGATAATGGAAAATATGAAATGATTTTCAAAAAACCATTTTGAGAATCTGACTTGATTTGATAAATTTTTTCCTTTAAAGATACAGATAAATTTAGATCTTTCATGTTTCACCAAAACTTTTCTTTTTGATATATCCAATTATAATTAAAACAACACCCACAAGAATCCATCCAATTGAATAACCAGACATGTCTTCAGAAAACGAACCAGTCACACCAAGTGTTAATGCAAAACTTACTGCACCACCAATAATAAAACTAAGACCTGCCCAAAACAGCCAATTTTTCATAATATGCAAAAACTTGTGTCAAAACAGGTATTTGTAGTAATCAAAATTCAAACGATAAAGACAAAATAGCACAATAATAGACAATATTTCATGGGACTAAATCTCAAGGAACTAGTAGTTAGGGAAAAAACGACATTAGAATCATTTTCTTCAAAAGTCATAGCAATTGATGCGTATAATGCAATTTACCAATTCCTAGCAAGTATCAGAGGGCCTGATGGATTACAGTTATCAGATTCTGAGGGGAGAATTACCAGTCATCTCAGTGGGCTACTTTACAGAAATATCAATTTTCTATCTTTAGGAATAAAGCCCGTATACGTATTTGATGGGAAACCACCATCACTAAAAACTGCTGAAATAGAGAGAAGGAAGCAAATCAAAAAAGATGCTACAGTAAAATATGAAAAAGCAATTGCAGAAGGAAATATTGAAGATGCAAGAAAATTTGCGCAGCAAACAACTAGCATGAAAGACGGAATGGTAAAAGAATCAAAGCAAATTTTGACGTATTTTGGAATTCCATACATTGATGCACCCTCTGAAGGAGAAGCCACAGCAGCACATTTGACAAATACAGGACAGGCATTTGCTTCAGCTAGTCAAGATTTTGATTCAATATTATGTGGAGCAAAAAGACTGATAAGAAATTTTACAAATAGTGGAAGAAGAAAAATTCCAAACAGAAACACATATGTGGAAATTGAACCAGAAATTATCGAAACACAGAAAACTCTAGATGCTTTAGAAATTACACGAGAACAAATAGTAGATATTGGAATATTGATTGGCACAGACTTTAATCCAAATGGATTTGATAGAATAGGACCAAAAACAGCACTAAAAATGATCAAACAACATTCAAGATTAGAAGATGTACCACAAATACAAGAACAACTACAAACAATTGATTATGAACAAATACGAAAAATATTTCTAAATCCAGTTGTTGCAGATGTTGATGAAATAATATTTGGTGATGTAGATTATGAAGGGATGACAAATTACCTAGTTAAAGAACGAAGTTTTTCAGAAGATAGAATACAATCATCACTAAATAGATTAAAAAAAGCACTTGAAAAAAAGAGTCATAATCTAGATCAGTGGTTTTAGATAAAAGTGGATAAAAGGTTCTATATCAGCAATAATTTTAACAGATAGTTGGAAAAAAAGAAGCAATTTTGTGGGTATTGCCCAGAGGAAAAATGTTTACTAGACTGTAAAATATGTAATCCAAATAAAGGGAAAGATACTAGTTGTGATTGTTAGAGGAGAAAATGCAGCACAAACAAACAATCAAACTTGTATATTCAGAATTATTATATTGGATAATATCGATTGCGCTTTTTACAATATTGTCAATATTCATGTTGGCATCTAGAGAGTTTATATTTTTTGAACCGTACTGGGTGTTTCATTTACCAACAGAATTCATTCCAAATTTTATTTTAATCATGGTTGTGGCAGGACTTACATCGATAGTCACGAGTTTGGCGATTTATCAGATCAGGATGCTAAGAAAGGATTCACAAAAAACAGGAATGGGTGTAGTTGGATCGATATTTGGCGTTGGTGCTGGCGTATGTACTAGTTGTGGACCAATAGGATTTTCAATAATTACAACATTTGGAGTAGCAGGAGCGACAGTACTTTCATTTCTATATGAGTATGAAATTCCAATCAGGTTAGGTGCAATTGCAATTTTGGGTGTGACATATTTTATGATGATCAATAACATTTCAAGAAAATGTAATATTTCATTAAATAAAAAAGAATAAAGTCAGATTAAGCCAGTACAACAGTTAACAACAAGTTTTAGAAATATTTCAATTTAATAACTAGTCAAAGGTAAGTCAAAAAATGATTCAGACAGAAGCAAGAAAAATTCTAAAAGATGCACCAATTATGTGGAGACGAATAAATTC
>JBHIUL010000018.1:6041-10275 GCA_042138315.1 Nitrosarchaeum sp. | reverse complement strand
ACAGTAATTTTTGATCTTACAGAAATGAATGATGAAAAAATTACAGAGTTTGAAAAATATTTCAAAGATTCTAAAAACAAGCTAGATGAAATTAAAAACAACGAATACAACAAACTAGATAAAAATTCCAAATCAGAGTATGATGGATTAAAAAAAATGTTTGATATGCTAGTAGCATCAGATTTAAGAGAAATTAGAAAATAAATTTCAACAGTAGTCAGATTTATTCTGAATAGATTTTTGTATTTCTTCAAATGCAGTCTTAATTTCAGATACAGCTGCACCATCTTCCAAAGTACTTACATCACCAATAGTTTCATTATTTGCAATTGCTTTTAATAATCTGCGCATGATTTTACCACTACGAGTTTTAGGTAGCTTTGTCACAAAATAAATTTTCTTTGGGGTAGCTATTGCACCGATGTCATTTCTTATTTTTACAGATAGTTCATTTTCTAAAAATGCAATATCAGAGGTAACATTTTGTTTCAAAACTACAAAAGCAATTATGGTTTCACCTTTAATTTTATCAGGAATGCCACATACAGCTGATTCTGCAACAGCATTGTGAGATACAAGGCAACTTTCAAGCTCTGCAGTACCTATTCTATGACCAGATACTTTTAGGACATCATCTGCTCTTCCCAGTAACCAAAAATAACCATCATTATCTTTTAGGGCATAATCTCCAGGATAGTAACAGTTTTTGTATTTAGACCAATACACATCATTGTATTTTTTATCATCTCCCCATAGAGTCAAAAGCATTCCAGGCCAAGGATTTTTGATCACAAGATAACCTTTAGTGTTTGGAGGTAATTCATTTCCAGATTCATCCACTACAGAAATTTGTAATCCAGGGATAGGCAGAGTGCCAGAACCTGGTTTTAGTGGAATTGTTTCCAAGCCAGGCAAAGCAGATATCAACATGCCACCAGTTTCAGTTTGCCACCAAGTATCAATTATAGGACATTTTTCTTTTCCAATTATTTTGAAATACCATTTCCATACTTCAGGATTAATCGGCTCACCAACACTTCCCAATAATCGAAGAGTTGAAAGATTAAATGAATTTGGTAGTTCATCGCCAAATTTCATAAACATTCGTAGTGCAGTTGGAGTCGTGTAAAAAATTGTAACTTTATATTTTTGGATAACATCCCACGTTCTTGATGCATCAGGAAAATCAGGAGCACCTTCATACATTACTTCAGTTGCACCATGTAATAACGGACCATAAACAACATAGCTATGACCAGTAACCCAACCAATATCTGCTGTACAATAAAACACATCTGAATCTTTGATGTCAAATGCCCACTTGAATGTAGAATGCAAATGGGTTAGATAACCACCAGTTCCATGTAACACACCTTTTGGTTTTCCAGTTGTTCCAGATGTATACAAGATGTAAAGAGGATGAGAACTATCTAATTTTTCGGCATCGCAAACATCCGATGCTTTATCCATTAATTGATTCCAAAGTTTATCTTTTGGAGAAAGTTCAATTTTGTTTTTAGTTCTCTCTATGACAATTACATTTTGAACAAAATCAAAATCTTTTATGGCATCATCAATTACTTCTTTAAGTTTAATTACACTACCTCTACGATAGCCACCATCAGCAGTTATTACAATTTTTGATTTTGAATCATCAATTCTATCTTTAATTGCCGCTGCACTAAACCCAGAAAATATCACAGTATGAGTTGCACCAATTCTAGCGCATGCAAGCATCGATATCGGTAATTCAGGAATCATTGGAAGATAGATAGTTACGCGGTCACCTTTTTGAATGCCAAGGGATTTGAGAACATTTGCAAATTTTTGAACCTGGATCCACAAGTCTTTGTAAGTAAGAACTCTAGAGTCACCATTCTCACCTTCCCACAAAATTGCAGGTTTGTCAGCCTTGTTTTTTTGATGAATATCCAAAGTATTGTATGATGCATTAATGGTACCGCCCACGAACCATTTTGCAAATGGAGGGTTCCAATCTAGTGTTTTTGTCCATGGCGAAAACCAAGCAAGATTTTTTGCTTGTCGTTCCCAAAAAGAGACATAATCAGAATCTGCATCCTTCCTAGTCTGTACATCAAAATTTCCAAGACCAATGGTAAAATTAGTCATTAAAATTGTTTAGAGGTTCAGACTTGTAAATGTTATAGAAAAAATATTTAAAAAAATTATTGTGCTTCCATTCTGGTAAGCCAGTCGTCATAGTTTGATGTATCTGTTTTCACCTGTTTGGGTGTCGTTGGGATCTTTGGTAATGATTCCTCAGCTTGTTTTTCTGAAGAGTAACTGACTGGTTCGGATGGTACCTCTGGAAGCTTGCTCTGAACTTCTTGTTCAGAATCGCCCAGATATGAAACGGCGGATTCTTGGATGTGTTTCTGTGGAGGTTCTGTTACAGATGTTACTTCTGCATCAAGATCTGCAATTCTTCTCTTGACATTTGAGATTTCTGCAGTTTCATGAGTGATGTGTTTAATTATCTCAGTAGTGCATGTCTTTACTGTCTCAAATGTGTCATCAGAGATCTCATTGCTCTTGTATTGCACTTTGGCATCAAATAGCAGCATCTTTGTAGACTTCAGCTGTTCATCCAACTTTGTTAGTCTCGCGTCTAGTTTGATTTTGATTTGGTGTTCTGTCTCGTCCAATGATGCAAGTTTTGACTTGTATTTTTCATGAATTATTTCGGCATCTTCTTTCATGTCATCATTTTCAGAAACAATATCAATCAAGGCCTTGAGACGTCGCAATGTTAGTTGTTTTTCGCGAAGAAGTCTTTGAGAGTCAAGTCTCCATTTTGGAATAAATATAACAACACTGCCTTGAACTACTAATTGCTCGTATGGGATTTGCTGTAATCCTTGAGAGCCGCAGTCAACGCCAACTGATTGGATGCTTCCATCAATGTCAGTTACTGTTCCAATGACTTTACCCACGAATGTTCCGTACATGTCTTTGACGTTTTTACCGATGATATCGATATCGTCATTTGTCATGTGTAGTTGTTCAGAGATTTGTATAACCGGGAAAGTGTGAGAAAGGTTACTTGTTTTGGTAAGATTATTTTGACATATTATTGATCAAAGAAATTTTAGAAAAAATAAAAAAATTAGGAAAAAATCAGCATATAGGCTTGATCAAAACTCTTAATTTCAGACAAAATGGCAGAAGAAATGTAACATGGGGTTAAAAGCAGAAGACAAGGGAGAACTAGAAAATTTGTTGAAAATAGCAACAAGTCAAATTCCAAAATATTTCAACTTGTTAAATTCAACAAAAGAACAATGGGAGATTAAAAACATACATGAATGTGTCTTTGGAATGGTATTTGAAAAATATATTC
The DNA here is from genome assembly GCA_042138315.1 of Nitrosarchaeum sp. Lineage (GTDB taxonomy): Archaea > Thermoproteota > Nitrososphaeria > Nitrososphaerales > Nitrosopumilaceae > Nitrosarchaeum. Next base: position 6,914 of record JBHIUL010000018.1, on the reverse strand, counting down.
ATGAATCAGGACAATACCTAACAAACAAAAGAATCGATGAGAGTCAACCAAATACAGTTGAAAATACAATGAGATTATTTGATGAAGGAATCGAAGTGTTTAATGATCATGTTACAGAAATTAAAAGACAGATTTATGAAAATTAAATTTATTGTTCTATAAAACTAAATCATTTATCGAGATATTGAATTAATTTACCAGTACTGCCAATGTTTATGCTGTTAATTTCATGTGTAATGTTTGGAAGGTCATACATTTTGATGGTTCCATCCATGACAGTATACAATGTATCTTCAATATACAAAGATCTTGCTGGCATGTAAAATGAATTATAATTATCACCAACATAATGTGCAATTGTACCTTTTTTTACAAATCCATCTTTATCAAATCCATATACAAAGAATCCATTCCATTGGGTGTATTTAGAATCAGGACTTGAAGTTGCAAAAATTGTTTTGGAATTCCCTTTGATAGGAATTGACATTACATTTTTTTCTTTATCTAAAAGTAATGATTTGTGGTTGTATGAAGCTTCAGAATCAGTAGAACTATCACCAATTATTATTGAATCAATTTCTTTTGGATTATTAAAATTAGACACATCAAACATTGAAATCTTTACTCCGTTAGTTTGTATGCCACCCCATTGATTTTCTTTTGTGTCTTTACCAATTCCAATTATGTGATTTTTGTCGTATGGTTGTAAGTAATTTGAAAATCCAGGGATCTTTAGCTCACCTAAAATTTTTGGAGAATCTGCAGAAAGGTCAATTACAAAAAATGGATCAACTTGTTTGAAGGTTACAAGGTATAGTTTATCATCCATGAATCGTGCAGAATAGATTCGTTCTTCAGGAGCTATTTTTGTGA
>JBHIUL010000018.1:0-5941 GCA_042138315.1 Nitrosarchaeum sp. | reverse complement strand
TCACCATTTAGAAATATATTTTCAAGATTTTGCTGATCAATGTCTAAAGCAATTTTTAGAATTACTTTGGCATTTTCTGCAGGATATGCATCAATAATGGTGAGCCAGTTTTGATTTACAATATACATGTATTTTCCATCTGTTTTTAGATAATCAGGTTCATCAACATTTTTTACTTGTACGTTTGTGCCAGAAAATTTGGTAGATGTTGAACTAGAATCCAATGCAGACTCGGATTTTGCCACGGAAGGTTGTGGCATTCCATCCAACATTGCGGGTTCTACTGCAATACCGCCATTACGCATTACCATGTCACGACGAACTAAACCATTGTTTTGGTATTGTTGGTTTTGGCTGTCTTTCAGGAATTCTTTAATTTCATCATATGAAGTGAATTTGATTAGTGCATCTTTTTCATCAAGTGTGCTTACTAGTTTTGTTTCTGTAAACACGTCAACATCAGATTTAGTTGTATTTTCAGGGGTAATGTCTAATGTAGAATATAATGTAATTCCACCAATAACAATAATTGCTGCAACGATTCCACCCAAAATTTTTGTGTTCATTTGTTAGTCAAAACATACTACTTAGGAATCTATTTAGGGATTACTTCAAATTCATTTTAATGAAAAGTCTTAACTAGTAAGCACTGTTAGTGGTTATCAAAAATTAACAATTTAGAGCATAATTCAAATTTAGAATGTAGTTAAGATAGTTGTTCACACGAAAGACAAGCATGGATGAGATAGGAAGCAAGTGGGCAAACAGATTCATAATTGCAGCCATTCTTCAAGGTGCAGTAATTACAGCAATGTCAATTGTCATTGTAGGAATGCAAATGTCATATACTCAAGTAAACATCATACAATATCTATCATTATCTTTTGAAGGTACTGCCAAGTGGTTCTTTTTAGGAATCATATTTTATTTGATTGTAGTACTCGCAGTTGCAGTATCAGCATTATTTTACAGTCATCTTGAAATTACATTAAAGAAAAAATTCTCCAAAGTGTCAAACGTATTAGCTGGGATTCATCTAGTTGGAATGAATGTTGGAGGTGCAGGAGCAATGATCACAATGGCATTTGCAGGATTAGCAGGTACAGGGTTAATGACAATATTTACCGAGGGTAAGATTGGTCCAAAATATCCTGCAATAATGGAATCATTCATAGAACCAATTGGAGGATTTATTGCAATACTTGCACTAGGGGTAATTTGTGGTGGCATGGGATTCATTTTGGCATTTAGAAGCAAGTAAATTTATTCTTGTTTTGCAGTCTTAGGTTTTTTTAATAATGAAGCCCCTATGACAGTAGCTAAAATTACAAAGACAATAATCAACGAAGTGATAGTTGGGATGTGGTAAAACTCAGAGATGATCATCTTCGTTCCTATGAATAACAACAATACAATGAGACCTGGTTTAAGATAACGGAATTTTTCTAGCATGCCACCAATCAAAAAGTACAATGCCCTCAAACCCAAAATTGCAAATACATTAGATGTAATTACTATGAATGGGTCTCTAGTAATTGCCAGAACAGCTGGAATAGAATCCATTGCAAAGACCAAATCAGTGAGCTCGATAATTGCAAGAGCAACTAAAAGCGGAGTAGCATGCATTACACCGTTTATTCGAATAAGAAATTTGGTTCCAACCAGGCTCAAATTTACCGGAACAAATTTTTTAAGAATTCTAACTGCAATATTTTTTTCTAGCTCAATTTTCTTTTCTTCTTTTTGCATAATCATTCTAATGGAGGTAAACCAAAGCAATCCACCAAACACATAGATCATCCAATGGAAATTATCCAGTAACGATGCACCAACAAGGATTAATGCAATCCTCATCACAATTGCACTCAAGATTCCAATTGAAAGAACTCTATGTTGATATTTGTGAGGAATTCCCAAAGTAGTAAAAACTAGTAAAAATACAAACATGTTATCTACACTAAGTGATTTTTCTAAAGCATACCCAGTAACAAATTCAATCATCTTGTCATTACCTAATGCAAAATAGATTACTGCTGCAAAGATACCTGCAAGAGAAATCCAAGTTAACGTCCAACCAAGAGCTTCCTTGCTAGACATCACATGTTCTGTTTCAGATGATTTTGTTTTGCGTAATTTTTGTTTAATTTTATGAATCAAGCCAAGATCAATTGCAATAGTTACAGAGAGAATGGCAAAAAATAGAATCCAAAGTTCTAATGTTATCACTCCAGATTCTATTGGCAAATCGTTTCGATTCATTTAGATGGTGATTATTAAGCTTGACATAGGATTTGGACAGAATCGTCCATCACACATAACAAAAGACCAGATTTTACCGTTTAGAAATAGACAGTGATGAGGTAATGGTCGAAAAACCTCATACTGTCTATTTGATGGATTTTATCAAAATCAGAATAAAAGACTCACGTAGAAATTATCAGTATGATCTAAATACTAAATTGAAAAAATAATTTTAATTGGATCTCTCATCAAGCAACTAACCGTTGTTGATCTTAAGATTCAATTAACTTTCATGATTTTATTAAATATAAAAAAGAGAATAATCATTACAGAAAATCAAATCATGTAAAGGACAGAACTGGTGTTTGAAGCAAATAATGAATAATCATTAGCAAAGAAGGCCTATGTCATGCCTAGGTTTTAACCATATAACGAAAACAGTTGATCATCAAATAATTTATTTTTAGAAATTTTAAAATTCAGCAATAATGAACGAGCCTTATGATTCAGAGGGAAGAATTAGAGCATATTTTGAATTTTGTGGCAAAAAGATGGTCAGACATTACAAAAGACCCAAACAACAAAGTCATGGAAACACTTCCAACTAATTTTTGGATGAATTCCGTAGGCGGAAAGGCTGGAAAAGGCAGATGGATAACAGCTCTAATGTATACAGAAAACGAGGGAGATGCAAATGCATTCAAAGAGGTATTGTTAAGATGGCAATCAAAAGGAATGGAAAAAACCAAATCCCCCGATCTAATACAAATTGGAAAAAAGAAATAGACTATTAATAATTGTAAAACTCGATAAATACATTGTCAGAATTTTCTAATAAAGAAAAAAAAATACTATCAGGTCATTTTTCAAATACAGATGGTAATGTCTTTGCAATAATTACTCCAAGACAAGTAGATCGAGGTGCATTGATGTCAAGATATAGTAGAACAGACAAAAGTATGCGAAGAATATTCTTAGATGAATTTTTACAAAATAAAAACAGAGGAGAAGAATTTTACAATAGAGTACTTTTAGAATATGGAGATGATTCAGTTGCAGAGCTTGGGGAAGCACAAATTGCAATTGAGGGGTTATCAAATATCGCAGTTAAAAAAATAGAAGATAGGCGTATCGGATTATCATATTTAGAAAAATCATCAAGATATGTTGCATGGAATAAAAAAATAAATGGACAATATAGATTCTACAGAGACCCAATCATAATGAAATCTAGATTTGGGGATTTGTACGAAGATACATGTAATTTTTCATTTGACGTGTATTCAAAAAATATTGAACCTATGATAAAATATGTACGAGAAAAGTACCCGATTGAAAAATACATGTTTAAAGACTCAAGAGATGACATAGAAAAATCATTTTCTAAACTAAAAGAAGAAAAAGACATCAAATCAGCAAATATGATTTACAACGGCTCAACAAAAGCAAAGGCATTAGATATTTTACGTGGGTTGTTGCCCGCATCCACATTAACTAATGTTGGAATTACTGGAAATGGAAGAGCCTTTGAATATCTGCTTACAATACTTGGGGCATCAGAACTTGAAGAAGAGCAAAATTTAGCCTCAAAAATAAAAAAAGAGTTAGACACAACCATCAAAGCTTTCGTCAAAAGAGCAGATGACAAGTATGGAAAGGCATTTCAAATGTATCTAAAACAGATCAAAAAATCATCAAAGAAGATATCAAAAGAAATCAAACCAAAAATAGTTTCAGGAGTAAGAACAGAGCTGGTCGATTATGAAGCAGAAAAAAATGCCATCGATAAAATAGTTACAAGTATAATATATGAACAATCACCAAGCACATCATATAACAATATAATACAACAAATAAAAAAAATACCAAATCAAAAGAAAATAAAAATCATTGAAGAATTTGCAAACATTCGCAAGAACAGACGACATAGACCATCAAGAGCATTTGAAAGTGTGTATTACACATTTGATTTACTAAATAATTTTGGAATGTTCAGAGATTTTCACAGACACAGAGCACTTACATTAGAAAGACAATTGCTTACAACAGATCACGGATATAACATTCCAAACGAAATTAAAATTTTAGGAATTGAAAAAGATTATAGAGATTGCATGAATAACACAAAACAAACATTTGATAAAATTAGAATAAAACATCCAGAACAAGGTCAGTATGTAGTTAATTTTGCGTATAATTATCCATATTTTATGAAATTCAATCTAAGAGAAGCGTGTCATCTAATAGAACTAAGAACAGTCCCACAAGGACATGTTGACTATAGAAGAGTTGCACAACAAATGTACAAAGAGATCAAAAAAGTGCATCCTAATTTGAGTAAGATAATGAAATTCGTAGATTTGAAAGAATATGATTTAGAAAGATTTGAATCAGAAAAAAGAACAGAAGAGAAAAGAAAGAACCTTAAAAAATAGAGAAAATTCTAATACAATCAAAAAGAAAGTAAGACATGGCAGAAAAAATCATAAAAACTCCAGAAGAATGGAAAGAAAAACTGACGCCTGATCAGTTTGAAGTATGTATCAATAAAGGCACAGAGCCACCGTTTAGTGGAAAATATTACAACACTAAAGAAAAAGGCACATACAAGTGCAGTTGTTGTGGCGAAACATTGTTCAATTCAGATACAAAATATGATTCAGGTTCAGGATGGCCAAGTTTTTGGCAACCTCTTTCAGATGAAAAAATAGAATACATTTCAGATACAACTTATGGAATGGTACGCACAGAAGTAAATTGTAAGAAATGTGGTGCTCATCTAGGCCATGTCTTTGATGATGGGCCAAAACCGACAAATCTAAGATACTGTATTAACTCAGTCTCACTTGAACTTGAAAAAAAGGATGAATAAGATGAGATGGACACTAGTCACTCATGAGCACAAAAAATATTTTCAAAATAATTCAAAAATTATTAATAAAACACAACCATTGATAAGAAAATCAAAGAAATGAATCACAAAAATAAACTAAAAGGAAAAGAGAGAATTTGAGAATCATACTTTGTGGGTTTGGTGTTGTAGGTCAAAGCTTGGTAAAATTATTCAATTCAAGAGCAGATGATCTTTATGCAAAATATGGATTAAAACCACGTGTTGTAGGAGTGTTTGATAGCAAAGGCAGTGCAGTAGATACAACTGGTTTAGAATTAGAAAGATTGATAGAAGTAAAGAAAAAATTTGGAACTGTTAAAAATTATTCCAATACAAAAAACAACATGTCAGGAATAGACATGATCAAAAATCTAGATGCAGATGTAGTAATTGAAACTACAGCCAGCAATTACAAAGATGCAGAACCAGGAATGACACACATAGTAAATGCAATGAAGGGAGGAATGCATGTAATATCAGTAAATAAAGGTCCATTAGCATTAGCTTTTCCATCATTAATGGAACTTGCAATATACAATCAAGTAATCTTCAAGTTTAGTGGAACTGTAGGTGGGGGGACTCCAATTTTAGATTATGCAAAAAATAGTCTCAGAGGAGAAAGAATCACGTCTTTTTCAGGTATCTTAAACGGTACAACAAATTATATTTTAACAAACATGGCAAAAGGACTAACATTCGATACAGCATTAAAGGATGCAAAAGACAAAGGGTATGTAGAAGCTGATGAATCGTTGGATTTAGACGGGTTAGACGCTGCTGCAAAATTAGTAATTCTTGCAAATTGGG
>JBHIUL010000017.1:0-14378 GCA_042138315.1 Nitrosarchaeum sp. | reverse complement strand
GGAGAATATTTTTGACCAACCATTAACCACCATGTTTCTTGATCAACATTTTCAGCTTCCACTTCATATTCTGCACCTACACCAAATCTTTCCCACTGTGTAACAAACCCCATAGCTTTGGAAACTGTCGAAGAAAACCCGCTTGCATCTACAATAATTTTAGCATGAAATGTGATGTTGCCATCTTTGCTTGTTCCACTCACTCCAATAATGTCACCTTTATCGTTTTTTATCACATCTTTGATGTTGGTTTTAAGAAAAATATCTGTCCCTTCTTTTTTTGCCTGCTCTGCTAACCACTGGTATGTTTTTCTTACATCTAAGACTGCTGCATGAGCAATTTCATCTTTGATTGTAACTTCGTTATTTGGTGAACAAAACGAGTAATTTTTAATTGGATTGTAACAGTAATCTGGAATCCCAAATTCTTTTATGTTTTGGATCCAAGTAACCCCGCTGGTTCTAACTGATTGCGCAATTGTTTCTTCTTTTTCTAATAATGCTACTTTAATTCCATTTTTTGAGGCTTCATATGCTACAGATGATCCTGCTGGTCCTCCTCCAACTATTACTAAATCATAATGATGTTCTATTGCCAATTTCATTACTTTATTGATCCTAGATATAATTTTGAGGTATGCTGTGTTACTTTTTTAAAACTGGAGCGCCTGTTCCATCATTTTCTCGCTCTGAATCAAATGTGTTCATATGTGCTGGATCTCTGTGCATAAAACTATGTGTTTCGCCCATCTTTTTTCTGCAGAATTTACTATGAATTGTTTCTTCTACCTTTAATGTGACTTCATTTTCATGAAATAAGCGTTTTCCGCAATCTGGACACGTTAATTCAGGCATGAAAGTGATTTGTATCAAATCTATTTAGATGTTTCAGATGTGAATTTGGAATTTATTTTACTATGTATTTTTAAACCGAAACTTTAGATGTTTAATTCTTTTATGTTTGATTGATGAGTGAATTTGATGCATCTACTTTTTTACTTTGGTCTGTATTGACTGGAATAATTGTTGGCGTCACTGGATTTAGCTATCGTTCTTACCTTAGGCGAAGAAAAAACGATGTTCCATCATCCTGAAAAATTATACTTTTACTCATTTGATCTAATTTATGATGTTTATGTCTCTTAATTTTTTATACGTACAATACTTCCAGAAGGGATTATCCTTCAGAAGCTGTTTTTCCACCATCTACGTTTAAAATTGCACCTGTGATCCAATTTGCTTCATCTGACGCTAAGAATAAAACTGCATTTGCAACATCAACTGGTTCTCCAATTCTTGCTAATGGTAATCTTTCTTCTAAAACTTTTCTTGCTTGTGGATCATCTAGATATGGTTTAATCATACCTGAATTAATGATTCCTGGATTTACACAATTACATCTGACATTTTTTCTTGCATATTCCACCGCAATTGATTTTGTAAACATTGTCAATGCTGCTTTTGTAGATGAATATGCTGCCAAATGCACTCTTGGGATTGCCCTTTCACTTGAAATTGAACCAATATTTACAATTGACCCTTTCTTCACATCTGTCATTTTACTCAGAACTGCTTTTGTAATATGAAACACTCCAAACAAATTCACATCAATTAATTTTTTAATTTCGGAATCACTCATTTTATGAAAATGAACGGGATCGTTGATTGCACCAGCATTATTCACTAAAATGTCTATTTTTCCATATGTGTCCATGATCTGATTGATTGTTTGTAATACTTGGGATTCATTAGTTAAATCGCATTCCATTGATGCTGTAGACTTTTCATTTCCTATCTCTTTTCTAGCTTTTTCTAATCTTTCCAGATTTCGTGCAATTAGAATTACTTTGGCTCCTTCTTCTGCAAATCTTTTAGCAACTCCTTTACCTATATCGCTTGAAGCTCCTGTGATTATTGCTACCTTGTCCTTTACTCGCATATGATAATTTTATTGACGTAGCTTATAGAATTTTTGGTAAATTTCAGTCATAATTCTTATTTGTTATCTAAGATCTGTTTATTTTTTTGATGTATGCCAAAATTCCTGTATAATCTATGTCTCCGAATCCTTTTTTCACTGCATCAGTATACACATCCTCTGCCTTTTTTATCATTGGTAATTTGATCCCTAGTGTTTTTGCAGTATCTGTAATTGTGGTTATGTCTTTTTTCAAATTTGTAAGAGTAAACGTTGGCTCAAATTTGTTTTGTACCATTTTGTATGCTTTATTTTCACTCATACCAGTTTTAAAATAGGTTGAATTCAAAATATCTAGAAATATTCTTGGATCAATCTTTGCACTTTTTGCTAATGTGATTCCTTCTGAGAGTGCTAGTGCAAGCATTGTGATTTGAAGATTCATTGAAAGTTTTATCAAATGGGCTGTTCCATCGTCACCCACAAAAAATATTTTGTTTGCTATTTTTTCAAAAACATTTTTAAATTTATCAAATGTTTTTTTATTTCCAGATCCAATTAGCACTAATTCCCCTGTAATTGCTACTTTTGGACCTCCCATAACTGGTGTATCTAATTTGATTATTTTATGATCTAGGAATTTTTTTGATATCTTTTTTGACTCTATTGGGTTTATTGTACTCATATCTGCAACGGTTAATCCTTCGTGTTTGCCTTCAATAATTCCATTTTTTCCAAATGATACTTTTCTTACCGCATCTGCATCTTTTACAACTATGAATACTAATTCTGAACTCTCTGCTACTTTTTTTGGAGAATCTGTAACCACTGCTCCATTCTTTTTTAACTTGATAGTTTTGTCTTTTGTTCTGTTGTATACTGTTAAATCAAAACCTGATTTCAACAAATGTAGACCTACTGCATTTCCAAGCATCCCTGTGCCCACAATTCCAATTCTTGGCATCTTTGAATGCATCTGTCTTTTTTTAGTGTCTTTCTTCATTTTTAATTTCCCATTGCCCATTTCCAAATCTTAGTGCTTCAAATTCTATTTGTCCTATTGTTTTTTCATTTTTTCTAACTTTTGCATAATCAAATTTTTTCATACGAAATACTTTTTCTTTTGGCTTGTATCCTCCCTCAATAATTTTTATCTTGAATCTTTTACTTGCCTTATTGATCATTTTCCTAGCAATTTGAACATCTCCTCTCCATGAAAACATTTCAAAATCTCCAAAATTTTTTGTTGATACCGTGTACCCGTATAGCCTAGCTTCTAATTTTGATCCTTGAGATTTAGATTGTTCATTTAGCCATGCTACTACTGTTTCACCGTACCCTTTCTCCACACCAAATGTTTCTGAATCACTCATTGTGAAAATTGATTATTTTAAACCATAATAATCATTTTCAAATATTTGTTAAACTAAAATATTGATTCTCTTACTGTATTTTATGCTTACAATTGATTGTAGAGATGTTGCATCGATAAAGAGTGAGTTGGTTGTTTATGTGTCTGATCAAGTCGCTGCTATACCGACTCTAAAGATTCATGAATTCATGCTGTCTTCATTAAATGATGAGATAATTGATAAAAATGTTGTAATAACTGCAATCAAAGAATTTCTTTCATCAATTGGCGAGAGCCATAATTTTGCTGTGATCTCTAACAATAATGTAATATCGATCAAATCTATTACTGGAAAAGTAATTGAACGTGATCCCACGCCCACCTCAGAGCTGTTTTCATGCACTCATTGTGGTTTTATCACTAATTTTCAAGTTGAACTTCAAAATCACATGAAAATACATTATTTGTAATCTTTTCACTCCTGATGTTTTTATTGTTGAGTTTTTATTTTAAATTGGTAACTAGAAACAATCATGAATCTTTTATTTGTGGTTTTTAACAGGAACTTTATAAGTTCTAATTTGGAACACAACATGTGATAAAATACTCTAAAAATAACATTACAAAAGTATATTGTACACGTTGTGATTTGATATTTGATTCCAGAAAAACCTTTGAGAAACATCTTTTTTCACATTCTAATGTTGTTTGTGAAGTTTGTCCAATAGATATTGCAATTTCAAAATTTTTGAATCTTTTTAGGAAAAAATCTCCTGATAATCTGGAATAATTTTTTTGAATTTATTCAAACTGATTTGTATTTGTAATAAAACAAAATTTAGTTCAAATCGTTTGTTGATAATGACAACGCGAGTACTTCGTTAATATAACTGGAAAATAGGTCATTGTATGATGTATGTAAAAGTTGGATTAAGTTTCTTTATTCCGTTTGCAATACTGACGGTACTTATTGCCATTGATACCTTTACTAAAATGCAATAACCGTACAATCTGATTTTCTTTTTTGATTAAACTTTTTTTACCACATGCTTAAATCCAAATTTTGTAATGTGAATTGATGGCAAATATTTTTAGTACTTTTTTTGGTATCCTTTACGATGCAATATCTTCAATATTTAGCTAAACTTTCAACTAATCTACTTGTGATCGATCTATGGATGCATTGATTTTTTGTATTGATTATGCACTAAAAGGGCAATTTTTTAAAACCTTGAAATCTATTTTGTAGTGAAATCAAGAGGTTGTATGACCATCTTGTATATTCCTATTAGGCCTGGCAGGAGAAATGCTGAGCATGATGAAATTGATGATACTAAAGAATAATGGTTATTTTATATGTAAAAATGATTTTTCAGGGATATCTAATCCCAAGAAATTTTCTGGCTGAATGATTTTTGCAAGCACTTCTAACCCCGTGATGGTTCTTATGCTTGGTTTGCTGAAATAGGAATTTGCATCTACAGCAAAAACTTTTTTGTTTTTAACAGCTTTTAACATATTCCATTCTTTACTATCTTTTAATATTTTGTTATATTCTGATAATGTTCGTAGTGTGTCAAATCCACATGGCATCATAATGATAATGTCTGGGTCTGATTTTATGATCTCATTTATGTTTAATTTTCTAGAATGTTCTTCACTTTGACTAATCATATTTTCTCCACCTGCATACTTGATCATTTCTGGTATCCAATGACCTGCTGTAAAAAATGGTTCAATCCATTCTATTGCAAGAACCTTGGGTTTTATTTTAGGTGTATGTGTTTTTACATTATCTATTCTTTTTTTTAGGGCTTCTGTAATTTTTTTTGCTTTATCTTCTTTTTCAATTATTTCTCCAATTCTGTTTACTGATTCAATTATCTCTTCTAAATTATGTGGATCCATGGAGTGTATTATTGGTATTTTTTGTAAAATCTTAACTGCTTTACCGACTTGACTGGTATGCGCTGCACACGCTTCACATGTTTCTTGTGTTATGATTAAATCTGGATTTGCTTCTAAAATGTTTTTTTCATGTAATGTGAAAATCTCTTTACCTTCACTTAATAATTGGCATGTTTTTGTATCTATTTCTTTACTGGATAACTCTTCTGAATTGATCACTGAACTAATTACTTGGAGTTTTGTTTTTGCATTTTCAGGATATTTGCATTCATGGGTTACACCATACAACATATCTTCAACACCAAATTCGTATAGCAATTCTGTGGCGCTTGGTAAAAATGAGACTATTCGGTTTATTGCCATGTTCTATGTTTTGATTTGTTCTTTAAACATCCTATGTTAAGTTATAGTCAATTCTGATCGTTAGGCAACTTAATAGGCACATTTTAGGCACAAATTTTGTTGTCTGCCAATTCACAAGATATCCGAAGAGCAATTTTAGCAAAATGGCATGAAAATTTATCTAAATATGGTAATCTGTTTTCTTCTGATTCTATTAGTGGTTCTAGCCCTCCATCTGTGTTTGTAGGTTCTTACAATTATCCGAAAGTGTTTGTTGGTCCAATGGTTCCTCCAATGCATGGTGATACAAGTTTACTTGATAATCCTGAACAATGGACTGGAAAATCTCTTGAAGATATTGTTAATTTTCGGTTAAATCTAATCCGTGGAATTCAGAAAATACCAATAGATCAAACAGAAGGACGTTATATAGAAAATTTACAAGAGATTACAATGTCTTCAAAACCTACTGACTCTGATTTACAATTTACAAAAACTACCTCTACAAATGTTTCACTTGATGGAGAAAGTGCACCTTTTGGACCAATAGGGGAAATTAAATCTGCAAAATTCTATGGAACCTCTGCAACAAAATCAATTGAAAAAACTTTCTATGATAAGGATTTAAATGCGCAGGATGCAGTTTTGAATCTTTATAACTCTGGCATTGATATTTCAAAAATTCAAAAATGTTTTAGTATTGGAATGCTTGGAAAGAAAAGAAAACTTGTTCCTACTAAATGGAGTATAACTGCAACTGATGACATTATATCTAAATCATTGATTGCCGAAATCTTGAATTACTCTATGATTGATTCATACAAAGTTTTTACATATGATCATCTTGGAAATTATTTCTCTGTAATTTTATTTCCACATAGGTGGATTTATGAAATGATTGAGGCCTGGTATTCTAATGGTGTTTTGGGATTTGGTTCTGATTTTGAGGATGCGCGTGGAATACAACATCCTCCTGCAATAGCTGGTGCATATTTTGCAGCTAAATTAGGAGTTGCTGAATATTTGATGAAAAATAAAATTCAATCTGGCGTGATAATTTTACGTGAAATCCGACCTGAATATGCTATTCCTGTTGGTGTTTGGCAGGTAAGAGAAGGTATTCGTTCTGCTATGAAACAAACTCCTATGATTGGTGAAACATTTGATGATGCTCTTACTTTGGCATCTCAAAAAATGAGTATTAGTAAACCTGAATGGCTTTCAAAAGGAAATATCTTGAAATTAATTCGTCAAAAAACAATTGTCGATTTTTTCTAATTTCTATTGTTTCTAATTTTGTTGTGGCTGGCTTTGTTATGATGAGTCTTTTTGGAACAATACATCCTGTTTCTAATGTATTATTTATTGCAAAAACTCCTATGGATACATTCAGATGTATGACCTGTCATAGATCTATTCTAAAAACTGGGAATTATACGATAATCCTGTTTTTAGTTAAAAATAAGCTATCTGAACCATATTATGAACATCTTTGTTGTCCTGAGAATCGCTTGCTTTGTTAATGTGATCTTGATCTATTTATTGAGTACTTTTTTATTCAAACACATTGCAAAATAAGAATTTGATCTTTGGTATTGCTATAATTGCCAGCCCAATTATTTTTGCACTAGTTGTATTTCCTGACAGCTTTAGTTTAAGCTGGAATCAAGGAAGAGGTGGATTTCTTTTTGCACTTACCTTTGTCGTTGCTGAACTAATAGGTCTTAAAATTATAATTTCTAACAAAAGATTGATTGCTGTAATTCCTCTTGCCATTGCTGTAATTGCATATCTTGTTGCATTGGAATATGGTTTGCGTGATCACATTTTATCTTCTGCTGATCAATTTAATGTGGAATTAATCTATTCATGGACTTGGTTATGGGATTTTATCGTGATGGGTATTTTTGTAGTTGTTGCACTTAGCATCTTTTTTGGTAGACGATGGATAAGAATTGCACCTGCTGGACCAATATTTCTTTGTGGTAGTGCTATCATTCTTTCATTAGATGCATTTTTCCCATATGATTCTCTAGGTCCCTTACAATACGTCGTTCCTTACATGGTACACACAAACGTATGGTTGGTAAATTTATTTGATCTTGGAACGGCTACTGCACGTGACAATTTGATGTTCTTGAAAGGTGACTTTGGGCCAATGGTGCTTCAAGTATTTTGGCCTTCTGCAGGTGTTCATAGTATCATAATCTACTCTTTGGTTATGGGTGCATTTTTGTTAAAAATGAACATTCACAGAAATAGAAAACTTGTTTACTTTGCAATAGGGATAGTGGGTACAATTGGCGTTAACATGATTAGGATCTTCGCTTTATCTTGGTATGCCCTAAAAGTAACTACTGATGTAAAACAATGGGAAGAATTTCATTCTGTTGCAGGCGAGATAATGTTTTTGCCATGGCTATTTCTGTTTTTACTATTAGTGATTATAATAGAGACAAGAAAATTAAAAAAATCAGAATCTGAAGGGAAATCTATTCCTAAAAGTAACTAGTGATGTTACTTTGACCTTGGATGTCTGATAATTCTGAAACTTTAACCCCTAATCTTCTGATTGTATTTTTTTGTTCTTCTAATGCTTCTTTTAATAACTGTGTAGCATTTTTTTGTAATTCTTCTAAACTTGATGTAGGATTTTTTAACATTCTTGATTTAGTTTTGCCTGTTAAATCTGATTGAATAAATTGTATCCCGACTGATTTGAACATTTTATTGTTTTTTTGAATTATACTGTGCAATTCATTACATAACTCGTTAAGATTTTCCACCAAAAATTCATAATCTATTGAATCTTTTTTCAGCGTTGTAAGTTTACTATATTGAATGCTTGGTTCTCTTTCTTTTACTAATTCATTGTCTATTCCTCTTGCTGCATTGAATATGTAAGTTCCATGCTTTCGTCCAAATTCTTTATTCAAAGTGAACACATCTAATTTTTTAAGTTCTTTGATTGTTTCAAAATTCATCTGCGTAAATCTTTCTTCTGTTTTTTTTCCAATTCCTGGTATTGACCTAATCTTTAACTGTTCTAGAAATTCTTCAATTTTTTCTGGCGATACCACTGTTAATCCATCTGGTTTTCTAAAGTCTGATGCAATTTTTGCAATTAATTTATTTGATGAAACCCCTATGGAACAACTGAGTTTTAGTTTCTCTCTAATTGAATTTTTAATTTGTTGCGCTAGATGACTGGCTTTAACAAAATTCCCTTCAACTCTATTTGTCACATCTAAATACGCTTCATCTTTTCCCACATATTCGAAAATATCTGCACTCTCTTTCATTATGTTCATGGCTTTTTCAGATATTTCAGAGTAAAAATCAAAATCAACTGGAAGAAATACTGCATCTTTTCTCTCTTCTAATCTTTTTTTTGCAAACATAATTGGTATTCCTGATTTAACTCCGAATTTTCTAGCAATGTAATTTGCTGTTGCAATTGCTCCGCTATCTCCACCTCTATCTGAAAAAACACACACACATACGGGTTTGGATTTTAGATCTGGCATACGTATCTCTTCACACTGTGCAAAGAAATAATCAAAATCTATGTGGAAAACAACTCTATCTCCCAATATTTGGAATAGTTTGTTTGATGTTATTATATTGTGTATTTGTAAATTGTCAAATATTTTGAGTCTTTATGAGTTCATTTTTGATTTTTTCAGTAAAAATCAATTCAGAAAATTATACTTTGCATTATATACTCTAGAGCTGAATTGATGACGTGGTTCGTCAGATCTTTTGGTTTGTAATTGTCGTTGTTGTTTTTTTTGCAGGATTAGGTCTAAGTTATGCTCATTTTACAAATACATATGATCCACTCTCTATGAAATTTCAAAATCAAAGATTATTTGATCAAATGATGTCTAATAATCCTAGTATGTCTCAACAATGGATGAATTCAGATATGATGAACCAACATATGATGAATGATCCTCAAGTGATGAATCAATGGATGAATACCATGATGAATGATCCTCAAGTGATGAATCAATGGATGAATACCATGATGAATAATCCTCAAGCAATGCAAAACATGATGAATAATCAACAATTTATGAAACAACTAAATCAAGAACAAAATAAACAAACAAGAACTTCATCATATGTTGAGATGGTTGATGGTGTGCAAATAGTTACAGTAAGTGCAAAAGAATTCAAATTCATTCCTTCCGAAATTCATATCAATGCTGGTAATGTTAAATTTATTCTAGTAAATGACGGTGTATCTGAACATGAAATGGTCGTATATGATGCTTCTAAAAAAGACATAATTATTAAAGCAGAATTGGCAGAAGATGAAGAAACTATAATGAAAAATATCTTGTTTGAAATCGATGAAATACATGCTGATGAATCAAAAGAAACCAACATCATGAATCTTGAAGCAGGATCATATGTAATCGGATGTCACGTTCCAGGACACTATGAAGCAGGGATGAAAGGAACTCTCGTGGTAAACTCGTAATCTAAAATGACTTTTAATTATACTGTAAAAACTCAAAAAAATATAGATGTTGTAATTGAGCAAATTACATCAAAACTCTCAGAAATTAAATTTGGTGTTCTTGGAACTTTGGACTTTAAAGAAATTTTTGCAAAGAAAGGAATTGATTATCCCCACGAATACAAATTATTGGAAATTTGTAATCCACAAGCTGCAAAACAAGCACTTGATTCAGATCCAAACATTGGGTTACTACTTCCCTGTACTATGGCAGTTTATGAGAAAGACGGAGAAAATTATATCAGCTTGGCAAAGCCTACTTTGTTGCTTTCTATTACCTCAAATACTGCCTTAGAATCTATGGGTCGAGAAATTGAACAAAAACTAATTGAAGTTATGGATAATGTAAAATAATAATTTAAAAATTTGAATTTATCTAATTATAAACATTATTTGAAATAAAAATTGGACTTTTAATGTCCTTCTTTTTCACGTTTTGGTTTTGAGTGAGCTTTGATCATATGTTTTTTTGTCCTTTCTGAATCAGTAAATCTCAACTTACAAATTTTACACTCGTTTGTAAATTGTGGATCTTTTTTGAATACATTTTTCAAACTAGGCACACTGATTTTCTTTGAAATTGATGTTTTAAATTCCATATGATGACAAGATCTTATTCATACTAAAACATCGCTTAACAATGGTAACTTGTTTTTTACATTTTATATCATAATTATGAATAAAAATGCAGAAGCATTTCTAAGAAAATCACAGTGTCTTAGGTAATAAATGAAAACCACCTATCTTTGAATATACAAATGCATGAATTCGTGTGTTTTTCTTTGGAGTAGATAATTGCCTCTGCATTGGTCTCTATTTTTGATCATTGATATTTAGATAATGCTTAACATTGTTCATCCACTTTTATTAAAAAAATCATGAATATTACATTGTGAATAAAAAAGAAGACAAAGAAGATGAAAATCTTGCTTATAAGAGAAATGGTGATTGGTGGCGGTTAGAAAAATTCCAAATTGGAAGGAAAAAATATCCTTAGGTTATGACTTATCATTGTAATGGAATATGTGCATTGTATAAAAGCACAAAAATATCTACATCCAAAAAATATGAAAATGGACAAAAAAGATGCACGCTTTGCTCGATTTTTATTAAAACACACAATTTACGCTGTATTTGCTGCAATTCCCTTCTTAGAACAAAATCGCGAACGAACAGAAATCGATTAAACAAAATAATTTCTCATTAACAATGTTAAGTATATGCTAAATACCTAGTTGTAATAGAATTAATCCATGTTATATAATTTGAAACTGGGAGATGTTGAAATTTGTTAAACGATGAAAGAACTGATATTCTAAGTTCTATGGATAGCTTTATTGAAAAAATTCAACAGTTAAAGGGTATAATGTTAGGTGTTTCCTTATCTGCTCTTATTTTAGCTCCTATGGCAATTATAATCTCACTGTATCTTATCACTCATCCAAAATTTTTACTTATATTGGAGCGAGAAAGTGATTTTGGTTTTTTGCTAATGACGATGCTTGTTGTAACATTTGTGACTTCTGCAATATGGTTAGTTGCAGGGCTGAGACAATTCAGATCACTCAATAAATGGAATGATCGATATTGTGAGTATCAGCAAAAAAAAGAACGTCTTGATCAATCCATTTCATCTAAATATGATCTACAAGAAGAATAAGCATCCAAATTTGAGTGAATCTTCTGAATATTTTCCACTTCTAGGAAATAATTCTTCATATGGTTCTATGATTTCATGACAAAAATTCATTCCTTTTTGTGTTACTTTGAAAATTGTTATGATTCTTTTTCCTTCTGTTACTTCTTCTCTTTGAATTAATTCGTTTGATTCTAAATTATCTAAAATTATCTTATGTTTTGATATGTTCAATCCACAAAAACTAAACAATGAAGTCTGATTAAGCTGTCCATACTCTGAAAGAGTCAATATTATGTCTTTTATGATATAAATTCTATCTCTATATTTGCGAGAATCTGCCATGTATTGCATCTGCTGCTTCTCTTAATCTAATTTTCTAATTGGTTTTTGATGATTTGTTTCAACACTGTATTTTTAGAACTTGAAATATCACTTAACAATGGTAATTGAAGTTTATTATCTATAAAATTGCAAAAACTACAATTTGATAAAATTACGATGCAATGATTATGGATTTGAGTGTGATTTTGTAGTTGAGGGCGAAACTGGGCATGTAATAGATGAATTTGGAAAACATACTGATGAAGAACATGGTATAGACTACTCTAAAGAAGCACTGATGCAAATTATCTTGAGGAAAACCTCATAAATTAAAAACAACCCATAAAAATTTCCATGACTTTGCAAGAAGACATGGCTGTGAAAAATCTTAGGTATGAAAAACTAGATCTTGAAAGAATTGTTTCCAACTAGAATAGCTGATCTCTTTCTGAATAAACCTTCAATTTTTTACCCACCCTCGTTCACTTAGTTTTGTGATGCTATCTGATTTTACACAAACAGATCGTGACACATTTTTAAAAATTAATTCCAGTCCGTCTTTACATGAAACGTTTTGAGGTAAAATCCCATGATGTATCTGCTTTAATGGCGAAAGTGAACTGTCTCCTTTTTCTAAATTCTGCCCCTGTGGAATGATTCTTAAAATTCTATCATCGTTTTTTGCAGGTTGTCCTCTACCATCTTGATTACTGGTTAGAATGTACAGATAACCATCTGGGCCAATATCTACACTACGCAATCTCCCATATTCTTCAACAAGCAATGCTTTACTACTGATAACTAGATTATTCTCTAAATCCAAATCCAATATTCTTAAGTGATTTCCGCGAAGTGTTGCAACAAAGTATTTTCCATACCACTCTGAAATTTTATTTGAATCATAAAATGCAGCACCTGAAGGAGCCCATGTTTCTTCCCCCGTATGCAAAATTGGTTTTTCAAGATTCTTTTTAGTTTCATCACCCACTATCTCTGGCCATCCATAATTTTTCCCTGCAGTTATTACATTGATTTCATCATGTGCATACCCTCTCTCACCTGATGGTCCATGCTCCGTTGCAACTAAAATTTTACTAACTGGATGCCAATCAATCCCTTGTGGGTTTCTATGTCCATATGAAAACACTGCTGAATTTGTAAATGGATTGTCTTTGGGAATTGTACCGTCTGAATTTATTCGTAGAATTTTTCCAGATAAAGAATCTAAATTCTGCGCTGATTTAGAATTTGCGGCATCTCCTGTTGTAATGTAGAGTTTTCCATCAGGCCCAAATTTTATTCTTCCACCGTCATGTATTTGACTACCTGGAATTTTGTCTAGTAATATTTTTTCATTAGATAATGTGTTATTTGATTCAGTATAGCGAACTACTTTGTTGTAAATGTTAAAAAAATCATTATAACTATAATACAAATACAAATAATGGTTTTCTTCAAAATTAGGATCCAAAGCTAAACCGAGTAATCCTCCCTCAGAACCTGATACACTTAACGAAATAATTGGATCTGAAACTAGTCCGTTTTCAATCATTCTCAAATTTCCAACTCTTTCTGTAAAGAAAATTCTGCCATCTGGTGCAAAATCAATTTCCCATGGTATCTTCAAGTTTTCTGCTACTGTTTCTACTTTGATATCTAACTCTAGAAATTCTTGGGCAGATACATTTGAAACAAAAATTGTAAAATAAATACCAATGATGAAAAATAAAATTTTAATCACGTATTTACTTTGATTTGTTTAATTTTAAACTAAACGAATTCATTTATCTTAAATTAAAACTCTGCCCAAATTCAAGTTTTCTGCCTGTTTCATCCTCTTCAACTCTAATATTGAACTTAACAGCTATTCTTCTAAATCTGAAATAGGCACTAGATGAAAATATTGATTGATAATTCACACACTTCATCTAAATATTGAGTATTTTTAATGATAATATGGTATATCCTGTATCTTCTGATGATAATGGTATTACAATAAAACCTGAATTAATGGAAAAAGAAAAATTATATCATTATTTGTTTAAAAATAAAGTTCTATTATTGTTCAAAGATTCACAAGATTTCTTAAATTGCTATGAAATTGAAGAAGAAGATCTAGTAAATCAAGTAAAGAACAGCAAAAATGACGATGAAGTTGAAAAAATCTTTGAAAAATACATCCAACGTGAGGATCTCAAAAACTAAATAAAAGCCAAAGAAGCTTTTGATGTTACAGGAATAATGCATTGAGTGACACTAAAAAATCTAAAGACGCTGAAGATATTTTATCAGAATTTCATGGTGCTCATGAATCATCTGAACCCGAACCACAGTTATCTGCACCTGAACCCGAACCACAGTTATCTGCACC
>JBHIUL010000016.1:0-14469 GCA_042138315.1 Nitrosarchaeum sp. | reverse complement strand
AATTAGATGGTTGGGAATGGCTAGGAGATCTAAAAGGAGCAGTTCAAACAGGAGATAATCAAGAAGATGCTGCAGCAAAAAGGATGCGTGAGGTAATTACCGGAAGATCTGTTTTATCTATGCCTAACAAACTAGGTGGTTTTCGTTTAAGGTATGGCAGATCTTGTAATACAGGATTTGCATCTGTAGGAATTAATCCTGTAATTGCAGAAATCTTAGATCATACAATCGCTGTTGGCACTCAAGTTAAAATTGATATTCCAGGTAAGGGCGCAACTGTTGCCTTTGTAGATTCCATTGATACTCCAATTGTTAGATTGAAAAATGGTGATGTTGTAAAAATAAGAGATGTTGCACATGGGATTGAAATTAAAAGTGAAATTGAAAAAATCCTTCATTTAGGTGATATTTTAATTTCATTTGGAGATTTCTTAGAAAATAATGCTCAACTTGTACCTACTGGTTATGTAGAAGAATTTTGGATTGAAGAATTAAAAGAAAAATTAGAAAAATATGCTCCAAATGATGAATTTTTAATCCAATTTTTATCCAAAATCCCCACTTTAGATGAAGCACTGAAATTATCATTAGATTTTCAAATCCCACTACATCCACATTATCTGTATTATTGGGATCAAATATCGTCAGAAGAACTATCAAAAATCATTCATCCAACTAAAATCAATGAAAATTCTATAGAATATTCTATAGAAACAAAAATCATTCTTGAAAAACTTGGTGTACCACATAAAATGAATGATACTCAAATAATTCTTGAAAAAATAGAAGCAAGAATTTTCTACAATTTATTATTTAGACATGAACCAGAAATTAATGATTCATCTGTACCACAAATAATCTCTAAATCATCTGGAATTCAAATTAAAAACAAATTCTCAACTTCAATTGGAGTTAGAATTGGAAGACCTGAAAAAGCAGCTCCTAGACAAATGAAACCCCCAACACATGTTTTATTTCCAATTAATGATAAGGGAGGCCCAACTAGAGATCTCTTAAAAGCTTCAAGACAAGATAATTTTTTCACAAATATTTTCAATAGATATTGTAAAGAATGCAATGAACCATCAATTGGAATAAAATGCTCAAAATGTGGTATAAAGACATCTGTTGTTTATCGTTGTAATAATTGTCGAGACAAACTTGATAATCCATATTGTGAAAAGTGTAAAAGAAAGGCATCATCACACTCTCATCAAGCATTTCCACTTAAGACAAAACTATTGATTGCTCAAGAAAAAACAGGTTTACGCGCACAAGAACCATTTAAAGGAGTTAAGGAATTAATCAATCAAGACAGAATTGCCGAACCGCTTGAAAAAGGCTTAATCCGTCAAAATTTTGGTCTTACCGTATTCAAAGATGGAACTGTACGTTTTGATGCAACAAATTCCCCACTAACCCAATTCAAACCATCATGGATTGGAACATCTATTGAAAAACTAAACAGTTTAGGATACACTCATGATATTGATGGAAAATTACTAACAGATCCAGATCAAACAGTTGAACTTCGAATGCAAGATGTTATTATTCCAAATGAGAGTGCAAGATATCTAGTATCTACCTGCAAATACATTGATACCATTTTAGAGAAATTTTATGAAAAATCATCATTCTATAATGTTAAAAATACGGATGAATTAATTGGTAATCTAATAATTGGATTAGCTCCTCATACCTCTGTAGGTATTGTTGGACGAATAATTGGTTACACTGAAACACATGTTTGTTTTGCTACTCCAAATTGGCATTCTGCTAAAAGAAGAGATGCAGATGGCGATGCTGATTCTATTATGCTTTTAATGGACAGTCTTCTAAATTTTTCAAGACAATTTCTTTCTGATAAAATTGGAGGTTTAATGGATGCACCATTATTAATTCAACCACTTGTCTTACCACATGAATCACAACCACAGGCACATAATCTAGAAGTTGTTAAATTTTTACCGCTTGAATTTTTTAAATCAACAATTAATCAATACAAAGCCTCAGATGTTACATGTGTAGAGATGATTAAATCCCGTCTTGAAACAGAAAGACAATTTTTTGGATATTACTTTACACATCCTACAACTTCCCTTACCACATCAAAATCCCGTAGTGCTTATTCTACACTTGGTTCCATGCTTGATAAATTTGATATGCAAATTAAAAATGCTGAATTGATTGATGCAGTAAATACATCAGAAATCGTTTCAAACGTAATTTCTACACACTTGGTTCCTGATATTATGGGAAATCTTCGTGCTTATGCTAGACAAAACTTCAGATGTACTGCATGTGGAAAATCATATCGTAGAATGCCATTAATTCAGACTTGTATTTGTGGGCATAACTTGATTGCAACCATAACTAGAGGCTCTGTTGAAAAATATCTTAAACTTGCAAAGAGATTAGTTGAAAAATATGATGTTGGTGAGTACCAAAAAGGAAGAATACATGCATTATCTGATGAAATTGATTTAGTATTTGGAAAGAATCAAGGCGATCAATCACTATTAACTGATTATAGTTAGTCTTATCTCAATTTGACATATTCATATGCGCCAAGTTTACTATCAAAACAATAATGAACTTTTTGATAGTCTTTTCTAAAAGATTTAACTTTTGAAAGAATTTTTTTAGGATCCTTTTTTTCAATCACAACAGCTTTGAGAAATGAAGCAATCTCTTTCATCTCATTTTGTTTCATACCGAGTCTTGTAATCTCAGAAACACCTAACCTAATTCCTCCTGGATGAAAATAATTACGACCGGCTTTGATATCACCTGGAATTAATTGTCTATTTACAATAATGTTAGCTTTTTCTAAATCTGCTTCAACCTTTCCGCCGTCAGAATAATCTAAAACATTTACTGCAATTTGATGCGATTCTGTAAATCCACGACTTTCTCCTAACACTTTGAAACCTACATCGTTAAGTGCTTCTGCAAACACTTTTGCATTTTTTATTATTTGACTGGCATATTCCTTACCAAATTCTAATGCTTCTGCAAAAGCTACTGCCTTTCCTGCCATATGATGAATATGGTGACTACTAGTCAAACCAGGAAAAGTTGCTTTCTTTATTGCATCTTCATGTTTTTCAGAACCCAAAACAAGTCCTCCTTGAGGTCCAAACAGAGTTTTATGAGTACTCATTGTCATTGTATCTGCACCTTCACGTAATGGATCCTGGAATTTTCCACCAGCTATCAATCCTGCTACATGAGCTGCATCATAATTGATATGCATATCAAAACTTTTTAGAAAATCTGCTAATTCTTTGACTGGATGAGGAAACAAAAACAATGATCCACCAAACATCGCCATTTTTGGTAGTCGATTTGTTTTCTTTAATTCTTCAACTTTTTGTTTTGTTTTATCCACATCAATTGTCATTTCTTCAGCATCAAATGGATAAAATTCAATTTCTAACCCATGAACTAATCCAGCAGTTCCAGAATGTTCCTTTTTACCATGAGAAATATGACCTCCAGCAGGAATTGAAGGCGCTAACATCACATCACCTGGATTTGTAAAAGCAGAATACACCGCAAGATTTGCAACTACACCGGAAATTGGTCTTACATCAGCAAATTTGGCTTTATACAATTTCTTTGCAAGCTTCATACATTCAAACTCAACTTCGTCAATGTACACACATCCTGCATAGACTCTTTCACCAGGCCAACCCTCTGCATATCTATTACCAAAATCTGATATTATTGCCTCTCTAACTGCTGGACTTGGTACATTTTCACTTGCTATTAATGGAATAGAATTTTCAAACCATTTGTGATGTTCTTTTAATTTTGAGAAAATTTTATTGTAAGACTCTTTATTTACTGATTTTGTCATTGTTTTGCAAATTGATTTTCCCAATTTAAAAACACCGATTTTAGACTATTTTATTCAATGAGTTTTGATCTGCAACGTATAAAAGGGGAATTGATGGTTTTTCCATCTATGGGTATGCAGGCAACTTCTAAAGGCACTATGCCAGTTGTATTATTGAAAGAAGGAGGGTCTGAAACAAAAGGACGAGACGCACAAAAAAATAACATTGCAGCAGCTAAAATAATTGCTGAAATTGTCCATTCTAGTCTTGGTCCAAGAGGTATGGATAAAATGTTAGTTGATTCTTTAGGTGATGTTACTATTACTAATGACGGTGCAACTATTCTAAAAGAAATTGATGTTCAGCACCCAGCAGCAAAAATGCTTGTTGAAATATCAAAGAGTACTGACAATGAAGTAGGAGATGGTACTACATCAGCTGTTATTCTAGCTGGTGCTCTATTAGAAAATGCTGAATCACTTTTAGATCAAGATGTACATCCAACAATTATAGTTGATGGATATAGAAAAGCTGCCAAAAAAGCAAAGCAATTTCTTCAAGAAATTGCAGAAACTGTAACTGCAAATGACAAAACAATTCTTAATAAAATTGCAAAGACATCTATGCAAACTAAACTAGTAAGAAAAGATTCTGATCAATTAGCAGATATTATTGTAAAAGCAGTTCTTGCAGTTGCTGAGAAAGAAGGTGAAAAATATGATGTTGATATTGATGATATTAAAGTAGAGAAAAAAGCCGGAGGCTCGATTAAAGATTCTATTATTATTCAAGGTATTGTGCTTGACAAAGAAATAGTCCATGGTGGAATGCCAAGAAAAATCTCTGATGCAAAAATAGCTCTAATTAACAAAGCTCTTGAAATTAGTAAAACTGAAACTGATGCTAAAATTAATATCTCAAATCCACAACAACTGAAATCTTTTCTAGATGAAGAAAATAGAATGCTAAAGAATATGGTGGATAAAGTAATTGGTTCTGGAGCCAATGTGGTATTATGTCAAAAAGGAATTGATGATATGGCTCAACACTATCTTGCACAAGCAGGAATTATTGCAGTTAGACGAATTAAAGAAAGTGATCTTACAAAACTTGCAAAAGCTACTGGTGCTAGAATTGTAAATAATTTAGATGATATATTTGAAAAAGATCTAGGAGATGCACAATTAGTAGAAGAAAGAAAAATTGAAGAAGACAAATGGGTATTCATTGAAGGTTGTAAACATCCAAAGTCTGTTACCTTACTTCTTCGTGGTGGTTCTCAAAGAGTAGTTGATGAAGTTGAACGTTCTGTTCATGATTCACTTATGGTGGTAAAAGATGTAATTGAAAAACCACAAATTGTAGCAGGTGGTGGTGCACCAGAAACTTATGCAGCAACAAAAATAAGAAGTTGGGCAAAATCATTAGAGGGTAGAGAACAACTAGCTGCTGAAAAATTTGCAGACTCTTTAGAATCAATTCCTTTAACACTTTCAGAAAATGCTGGAATGGATCCAATTGATACACTTACAGTTCTTCGTTCTAGACAAATGAAAGGTGAAAAATGGACAGGAATTGATGTTATGAAAGGCAAAATTGGAAATATGAAATCTAGCGATATTATTGAGCCACTTGCAGTTAAACTTCAAATTGTTTCAGCAGCAGCAGAAGCAGCTTGCATGATTCTTAGAATTGATGATGTTATTGCCACACAAAAATCTGCAGGACCACCGCCTGGAGCTGAAGGTGGA
The DNA here is from genome assembly GCA_042138315.1 of Nitrosarchaeum sp. Classification (GTDB taxonomy): domain Archaea; phylum Thermoproteota; class Nitrososphaeria; order Nitrososphaerales; family Nitrosopumilaceae; genus Nitrosarchaeum. The sequence goes on along the minus strand of JBHIUL010000016.1, from coordinate 8,876 downwards.
ATGCCTGGAATGGGTGGAATGCCTGGAATGGGTGGAATGCCTGGAATGGGTGGAATGCCTGATATGGGCGGAATGATGTAAATTATTTTAAAAATAGTTTATTTTTCAAAAGTTTATTTGATAATCTAATTTACGAATCATGTTGAATAAAACCACAACAAAAATGCTTACAGGATTCAAGTATGTTTATTTGATAATCTTTTTTGTACTTCTTTCAGGATTTTTTCATCCAATTATCACTGACACAAGTTTTGATAGTGTAGTAGTTGGTACAATGATATTGTTTCTTGGTCTCGCAGGTGCCGTTTTACTTTACAAATCAGCAACTACTGAAAAAAGGCGTGTGATATTTCTTGGTGGAGGCTTTGCTCTGATATCTATATCATTATTCTATATCTTTCAGATTGTTGGAAGATTTTAGATATCAAAATACAAATAAAATTCATGTGGGTGAGGTCTAATTGAAATTTCACGCTGATCCCTCTTACCCAATTCAATAAGTGTATCAATTACATCATTTGTATAAATTGGATTAAGGAATTTTCTATCACTTTCCAACTCATCAAGTGCTTCACCAAGACTCTTTGGCAGAACACCAATTCCTCTTTTAGCTCTATCTGATTTTGTCATTTTGAAAATATCATCACGAACTTGATCACCAGGATCTATTTTCTTCTTAACCCCATCCATTCCAGCTGCTGTAACTGCAGCAAATACAAGATAAGGATTTGACGAAGGATCTGGAGCTCTAAATTCAAGTCTCTTAAGATTAGCATAATTTTTACCCTTGAGATGTTGTGGCACTCTTACTATTGCAGATCTATTACCTGCACTCCATGCGATATAAGCAGGAGCTTCATAACCTGGAACAAGCCTGTGATATGAATTGGTAGTAGGATTACAAATTGCAGATAACGCTTTTGCATGATTGATAATTCCACCACAAAAATATTTTGCAGTTTGACTTAATTCATCGGCATCATCAGGATCATAGAATATATTTTCTTTTCCTTTCCACAAACTTACATTGACATGCATACCAGAACCTGCATCCATTGCAATTGGTTTTGGCATCATAGTTGCAACTTTTCCATATTTTTGTGCTACATTTTTTATTACATATTTGTAAGATTGAGCAGCATCTGCAGCATTTGTCATATAATCATATTTGATATCAATTTCACATTGACCTGCTGTTGCAACTTCATGATGATGATTATCACATAATATGCCAAAATCATTATTCAATATGTTTACACATTCATTTCTAAATGGAGTCAAAGTATCTGAAGGAGTACTTGGATAGTATCCTTCTTGAAGACCCATAGGATATCCTGTTCCTTCATTATTCCATGGAGCTTCTTTTGATTCAATTGAATAAGATTGACCTTTGTATGGGGTTAAAACATCCCAATGCACTTTATCAAATACAAAAAATTCTACTTCTGGACCCCAAGCGCTATTATCAAACCCTTGAGATTTTACATATTCTTCTGCTTTTTGTGATATTGCTCTTGGATCTCTTGATAGTCTTCCTCTATCTCCTCCCCAATAGATATCACATAGCAATCTTGCAGTTTTATTTTCAGTCATCCATGGAATAATGGCAAAAGTGTTTGGATCTGGTTTTAAAATAAGATCTGAATCGTCAACTTCAGTAAAACCAATTATAGATGAGCCATCTAATTTTGGTAATCCGTCCCTCATTTGTTCAGGCGTAAATGTCATTGCTGAGATTGTAGTATGATGAAAACGACCAGTAAGTCCAGTAAATTGTAGATCTATAAACTGAATTCCTTCGTGTTGGATTCTAGCAAAAACTTCATCTGGTGAATATGTTACTTGGATTGCTTTTCCATGACTAACTTTATAGGGCAATTTTATACTTCAATCAAACACAAATACATCCGAGATTTAAGGATTAGGTAAGAAATGTCAGAAACAAACGAAATCGATCTTAACAAATTACACCATATAGTCCTACGAGAAACTGAAAGTGATACAATTCAGGAAATAAATCCTGAATTCTATAGAAATCTTTCAGACTTTATTGGAGACTTGAAAAAACAAGAATTTGATGGTGTAGAAAGTAAAATTAAAGAAGCCATAATTAATACAGCAACAGAATTAACATCACTATTAATTACTATTAGACTTGACAAAATTTCCAAATCAGATAATATGGATTTTAAAAATCTTTTAGATGAAGAAAAATTTATTCTTGATGCAGAAGAAGAACGAAGAGAACGAACTGAAATGATTCTTTCTGCAACAATTAATGGGAAATCAAAATTTCTTGAATCAATATCACAAAATCATAAAACTAAAACTGTTGTAATTAGATTTCTTCAAGAAGTTGATGAAATTATAGGTGCTGATTTAGAAAAATATGGACCTTTCAAAGCCGAAGATATCGCAACGATTCCATACGAAAACGCACAGGCATTAATTACTAAAAATATAGCAACTAAAGTTCGTTGGGAAGATTAGATAGAAATTACACCTGCGATTATTTTCATTTATGACACATACTGGAGTTGACGTTATTGATTTTCTCTTTTATACAATTTATCCAGTCATTGGTATCTTTGTAGTAGAAGCAATTAGTAGAGTCATTAAAGCTCCTAAATGGATTAAACTCTGGTCACAAGCTGTTGTATCTATAGGATTTGGAATTTATTATTGGTTTGTACTGCCTGCACCTCAAAATTTTCCATTAACTGCAATGGTAATGTTTGCTCTTGCAATTGCTCTAATTTATCAAGGAAGACGTGCAAAAATATCTCCAGATAAAAGTCCTTACTAGAATTTAACTAATCTTTGAATCTTCGAAATATTCGTTTGAATACGTTTTGTTTATTTGGTCCTCCATCTCTGATTACTTTTCTCTCTCCAAATCTACGAGCTCTGATCTGAGTTAACTTTACACATCTATGTTCTTCTGGAAGTCTATGCTCTGCACAAAATGGATCTTTGCAATAATTACACTGAAAAGGCATATCGGTCATATCTCCACAATAAGCACAGTTTTCAGGTTTCATGATTACACTTTGATTTTTCTTCTAATAAACTTGCTATTACCTCCTTCAAAATTTAATTTTTTTTAAAAAATTAAGTAAACGTTTTTACGATGTTGAAATTAAAAATAAGTACTGAATTTTAATGATTAAAGACAAGATAGCAATAATAACTGGCGCAAGTAGTGGTATAGGATTTGCTACTGCATTGGCACTTTCAAAAGCTGGAGCAAAAGTAGCAATAGGTGCACGTAGAACTGATATGCTTTCTAAATTAGAAGAAATTATTAAAAAAAATGGTGGAGAAGTTTATTCTCAAAAATTAGATGTGACCAAGAAAAATGAATGTAATTCTTTTGTAGATAATGTTTTAAAAAAATGGGGTAAAGTTGACATTTTAGTTAATAACGCTGGATTGATGCCTCTTAGTTTTTTTAAAAACTTGAAGACTGATGAATGGGATCAAATGATCGATGTTAATATCAAAGGAGTTCTGTATTGTACAGGAGCAGTTGTTACACATATGCTTGAAAACAAATCTGGTCATATAATCAACATCTCATCTGTTGCTGGAAGAATAGTTTTTCCTGCAGGCAGTGTTTATTGTGCAACTAAACATGCAATTACTGCATTTAGTGAAGGACTGAGACAAGAACTTAGTGTTAGAAAGAATATTCGAGTAACATGCATTGAACCAGGAGTAGTTGCAACAGAACTAACAAACACAATCACTGATGAATCATTACAAGCATTTGTTGAAAGTGCTAAAAAAATGGAATCTTTACAAGCTGAAGATATTGCAAATGCCATTGTTTATGCTGTAGAGGCACCAAATCATGTTAATGTAAATGAAATCCTAATCAGGCCAACCACCCAAGAACGCTAAATTGTCTAACATTCCACACGTATTGATTCTTGGTGGAGGTTTTGGTGGATTATCTGCTGCAAATGAGATTAGAAATAATCTTTCATCATCACAAATTAAGATTACAGTTATAGACAAAAAAGATTGGTTTATGGTAGGTTTTGCTAAACTTTGGATTATCAAAGGTACAAGAACATTTGAAAATTCAATTGGTTCACTAAATGAACTTACAAAAAAAGAAATTAATTTTTTAAAGGAAGAAATTTTACAAATTGATCTTCAAAATAAAACCGTTAAAACAACAACTAAGATTTTACAATATGATTTTTTAATAATTGCAATGGGTGCTGTATTAGCTCCTGAAAAAATCCCTGGATTAACTGAAAATGGAATGAATCTTTATGATCATAACCATCTTACTGAAATTCATAATAAACTAAAAAAAATGAAATCTGGAAATATTGCTATATCGATTATGGGCATGCCCTACAAATGTCCTCCAGCACCGTTTGAGGCTAGTTTGTTAATTGATTCATTGTTAAGAGAAGAGGGAGTTCGAGATTCTGTACAAATTCATTTCTATAGTCCAGCACCAATTACATTACCTGCAGCTGGTCCAGAAATTAGTCAACAAATTCTTGATTTGATAAACTCTGAAAATATTATTTTTCATGATACATGTAAAATAAAATCAGTAGAAAAAAATAAACTAATTTTTCAAAACAGTGAAGCTTCTTTTGATTTACTTCTTGCAGTACCTCCACATATAGCACCTAAAGTAATTTATGATTCAGGTTTAGCAAAAGAAGGTGGATTTATTTCAATTAATAGAGATTGTAAAACACCATTTGAAAATGTGTATGCAGTAGGTGATGTAACAACCTTAACAGTTACTGATAATATGGCTGTTCCAAAAGCAGGAGTATTTGCAGAAGGTGAAGCAATAACTGTCGCACAAAATATTATATTAAAAATACAATCAAAAAAAGACTCTTTGTTATTTGATGGAAAGGGTGGGTGTTTTATTGAATCTGGAAGAGATACTGCATCAATAATTGAGGTAGATATGTTTACAGAACCAAAACCCTCGACAAAATTAACTACATCTACAACTAAACACCTTGATGAAAAAATACAATTTGAGAAAGACAGACTCTCAAAATGGTTATGATAAATTCTCTTTTTTGTTTTCTTTTGTAAGATGTTCTAAAATAGCTCTAACCTCAACACCTAAATTTTGAGAATTTTTTGATAATTCTAATTTTTCAGGAATGCTTTGCTTAAAATTCTCATCTTCAAACTCAATTCTTATTTTTTGAATACAATCAAGATGATCCTGATCAGTTCCAGAAATTTTGTTACAAATACTACACTTTTTCATTAATTGTCAGTATTAACACGACGATTTAATAATTTCACTTTCAGTCTCTTACACTAGGGGTCGTAGTCTAGCTTGGTATGATACTAGTCTGGGGGACTAGTGGTCGCAGGTTCAATTCCTGCCGGCCCCATCACAATTTTAGCATTTTTAGAATATCATCAAAACTTTTTCGTGTTTGTTCTTGTTTGTAAGTTCTTAAAACATCGATAATTTTTTGTTTTGATGGAATTTTATAAATTCTTTGAACTTTTTTAGCAATGCCTGAACCAATAAAAATAGCTTGAGTAACTGATGTTACATTTGATACTTTTCGATTAACACTTGAACTTTCAAAATCAATTATTGTTGATCTTGATTTTCCAACAATAATATGTTTTGAAATACTACTTAATTCACCATGATCAAATCCCATCTGATCTAATCTGTAACAATCTTCTAAAATATTTTTAACTACAGATTTTAATTTTTTAGAACTACCAACACCTTTTAGTGATTGTATCCAATCTTCAATTTTATCTCCTTCAAGATACTCCATCACTAAAAAATTCTTACTTACATCATAGAGTTTTGGTCCAACATTTACTGTGTTTACCATTTTGAGTAATTTTGCTTCACTTTTCATTTCATTTCTTTGAGAATCAGTTCTTCTAATTTTTAATGCAACTATGTTGTTTCTTTTTTTTGCTAAAACTACTACTCCAACATATCCTTTTCCTAAAATTTGTAAACTACCAATAGTGGTATGTCCAACAAATGATATTGAATTAATTTTTAATTTCTCTAATTCAGAAATTCTTGATTGAAGCTGACGTGAACTTGCTTTTGGATAACCAAGAATTTTTGAATACGGTTCTTTTATGAATTTTTTAATTGAAATGAAAGATTGTGTCATCAGTTGAAATCAGATCTGAAATTGCCTCTTTAATTGATTTGCTTAAATTTTTGTTTCCTATAGAAATTTTGTATCCTTTCTTAAAATCACCTTCTAATCCTTTTGGAATGCCTGTTTGAGGATTCTTTTTTAATAATTCAGCCATGAATTTCACTACATTGCTATGTTTTCTCTTTTCAAGTGAAATAATTTTTTTATTATCATTGATCCACATTAATTCAGTTTTTGCAATGTTTTTTGAAATAAAACTATTGCAATCATTTTCTCTAAAAATTTCAGGACCAATTTTAGAATAACTTTTTGGAATGTTGGTTGATTCTAAGAGGAAGAGAAGACAAGCTTCACTCTCTTCATCTGAATATGCTTTACTTCGTAAAACATTGAAACCGCCTAATTCTAATTGTGTTGTAAGTGATGTAGTTGCTCGCTTAACTTGTCCCCAAATAATGTCTGGACTTCTCATTTTAAAATTAAATTTTATTACTAAAACATTTTCTAAATTATTTTTTAATGTTTTAGATTTTTTAGATTTAAAAAATTGTATTGAAGGATTGTTTTGAAATGATCTACATGCAAGAATAAATTTACCTATATTTTCGTTAGAAATTGCAGCTGCTAAATTTCTATTACTATCAATTGGATCTATAATTACAATTGGTGTCTCAAATATTTTTGATGTATTTCCAATTACATGTCTTTCTTGAATTTTTGAAATTGATTTTATTACATTTTCAAAACTACCAAAATTTAAAATTAAAACTTCCGATACATAGCCACTAAAACCTTGTTTTGCAATTTCGGACCCATAAATTTTAGTGGATTTTAAGAAAGTTTTTAGAATTCTTACTTCATTTTTCATTTTAGAAGTAAGTGCATTTTGCATATGTTTTGTATGAAATGGTGATCTATCTGCAGAACTTTTCCATTCTCCTAAATTTACATCATAACATGGAACAACATTGATTTTAGTTTTCTTAATTTTAGCCTCAACATAAGGATGTTCAGAGTATCTGACATATGGATTATATTTCTTCATTGATTCAAACCCAACTTTTTTTGAAATCTCTACAAATTTTTCTTCAGAAACTGATTTTTTAAATTTAATAAAAATATCCACATCTGCCTCTTTAGATAACCAGGTATCTTTAGCATAAGATCCACCAAATTCTAAATCTATTATTTCAGGATAATTTTTAATTTGATTTTTAATTAATGTAAAAGCTTCATTAGCAATTTGTTTTTTTAAACTTCCTATATTTTTAGTTGGTGTGACATATTTTCTGATTTTAGAAATTATTTGTTTCATGATTTATTCTTTATCTCCATCAAATCAGAATATGTTGGACCTTTTGAACTAAGAATACTTTGTTTGAGTTTAAATCCTGTAATTTCCTGTGTTCCGAAATTAATTGATTTGAATTTATCCAACTCTTTGCTAATGTCTTCAATCTTCTTTTTAACTCTAAACACTGTGATATGAGGTTTGAATGGTTTATCAATGGAAAAACCCAATGGATCTAACACCTTTTCTACTTTTTTTGCTAAATCTATTAATGAATTTCCACCATTTTCATCAGTTCCGATCCAAACAATCCTTGGATCTTTTAATTTAGGAAATACACCTATACCTCTAAGATTTACCGAAAAACTTGAAAATTTCATAGAATTTAATGATACCATAACTTTCTCTGCAATGTCTTGTGATATTTCACCTAAGAATTGCAATGTGAAATGAAGATTATGTGGTTCTACAGGTTTAGCATTTATGTTAATTTCAGACTGAAATTTGGAAATTGAATTAATTATTTCACTAGAAGAAATTTCAACTGCTACAAAAACTCGCATTATGATTTTCTTTTAATTATGTTTTATAATAATTTCCGGTAGCTTCATAGACCAGATTAGATTTTTGTTGTAATATTGACAAAATTAATTGTATGCTTAACTGGCATGCCTGGAGCAGGTAAATCAACAATAGCAGATGGTCTGAAATCTAAAGGATATGATGTTATCAATATGGGAAATGCAGTAAGAGCAGAAGCCAAGAACAGAAATCTTGATCCAACTGGACCAAATCTTGGTAAGTTAATGCTTGAATTACGAGAAAAAAATGGTCAAGGTGCAGTAGCAGAACTAGTAGCATCACAAATAGAAAACTCAAAATCAAATGTAGTAATAATTGATGGGATAAGATCTAATGCTGAAATAGAAGTTTTACGTAAACATGGTACAGTCAAACTTCTTTCTATCCATGCATCTACTGATACAAGATTTGGATTTTTAAAACAAAGAGGAAGATCAGATGATCCACAAACAAAAGAAAATTTTGAGGAAAGAGATAATCGAGAAATAGGTGTTGGTATTAGTAATTCAATTGCATTATCTGATGAAACGATTTCTAATAATAATTTAACAAAAGATGAATTAATTGATTATTCATTCAAAATAATTGAAAGCTGGATACAATGAGATCTCCCAATGTAAGTTGTAAAATAGAGATACATTCTTCAATTAATTCGTCTGAGGATCCAAAAAAAATTGAATCATCTATTTTGAATATATTTCCAAATGCTAAATTAAAAATTGATGATTTCTCTATAGTATCAAATTCTAAAGATTTACAATTATTGGAAAAAATCTATGACGTTATACATTCTAATAAATCCCAAAAAATCTATCAACGACAACTTGAAAAAAATTTAGAAAATGACTCTACATGGT
>JBHIUL010000015.1:11882-14845 GCA_042138315.1 Nitrosarchaeum sp. | reverse complement strand
TCAACTAAATCTGAAAAAACTTTTTCATATATGGAATTTTTTCCTTCAGTATACAAAAAATCAATGTTAGATAAACCACCTCCTAAAACAATCACATCTGGATCTAAAATATCAATTACATTTGCCAATCCAAATCCAAAGTTTTCCAAAAATTCTTTCTTCCATTGTTTTGCCTTGGGATTTTCAAGATTTTGTATTATTTCAGGCATATTTTGGGAATTTCCAGTTAATTCATTCCATCGTCTTTCTAACGCAGGACCACTAATGTATGTCTCAACGCATCCTTTTTTTCCACAATAACAATTATTCCCATTTCGATGTAATGTGTGATGCCCCCATTCTCCAGCAATGTTTGTTCTGCCTTGATGGATTTTTCTATTAATCGTTATACCTCCACCTACGCCCGTACCAATTATTACTCCAAAAACAATATCAAATTCTGATGCAGATCCCAAAGTAGATTCAGCTATTGCAAAACAATTTGCATCATTTTCAATAGAGATTTTTTTATTGAATTTGTATTCTAAATCCTCTTTAAGTGATTTTCCAATTAGACATTGTGTGTTACTATTTTTTATCAAACCGGTTTTTTTTGAAATTGCGCCAGGTGTACAAACTCCAATTGAATAATCTTTGATGTTTCCTAAAAGATCTGTTGATAATGAGTGAATTGTGTTTAATATTTTATAATAATCATTTTGTGGTGTTGGTACTCTTTTGCGATGAATTGTGTTAAGATTTTCATCCAGTACAATTGCTTCTATTTTGGTTCCGCCAAGATCCACTCCTAGTTTGTACAACAATAATTTAATGAAAATGGATTGATTAAGTTTTATCTAATTTTGTTGTGGGTTTATCGTCCTGCTCCACCAGAAACTGAAATAACATCATCAATTCTGAGAATCATACAAGCAGCTTCAGTTGCAGATTTGATTATCTGTTCTTTTACTGCAAGAGGCTCTACAACATCAATTGACAACATATCTGCAATTCTTGTATTTCTTGCATCAATTCCTGTCCATTTACGACCTTGGTTTTGTTTTGCTCTGAGTGTAGCCATTGTATCAATAGGATCCATTCCAGCATTTTCTGCTATTGTAAGAGGGATAATTTCTAATGCTTCAGCATATTTTTTAATTGCAAGTTGTTCTCTACCATCAAAATTATCAGCCCAATCTTTTAGTTTAGATGCTGCATATGCTTCTGGAGCCCCTCCACCTGCAACAATTTCTGGTTTTTCAATTACATCTTTTACAACCATTAGAGAATCATGAATTGAACGGTCAACTTCATCAATTACTCGTTGTGAACCGCCTCGAATAAGCAAAGTTACAGATTGTGGATTTTTACATCCTTCAATGAACACCCACTTATCAGATTCAACTTTCTTTTGATGAGCTAAATCAGCAGTACCAAGATCTTTTTCTGAAAAATCATCAAGATTAGAGATAACACGTCCACCGGTAGCTTTACCAAGTTTTATCATGTCACTTTCTTTAACACGTCTAACTGCCATAATACCATATTTTGCTAAATAGTGTTGTGCAATATCATCAATTCCTTTTTGACAAATTAGTACATTAACACCAACCTTGTGAAGTTTGTCAACCATTGTTTTGAGCATTCTATTTTCTTCTTCCAAAAACATTTGCATTTGTGTTGGATCAGTAATTCTTATTTCTGAACTCATTTCGGTCTTTTCAATTTCTAATGCAGAGTTTAGAAGTGCAATTTTTGCTTTCTCAATTTTAGTTGGCATGCCACTATGAACAATTTCTTTATCTAAAACTATACCTTTGATAATTTGGGTGTCTGTAATAGAACCACCTGCTTTCTTTTCAACTTTAATGTTTTCAAGATCAACTGAATATGTTTCTGCCTTTTTTACTGCAACTTTTAGAATTGCATCAACTACAATTTTGGAAAGTAGATCACTGTCTTCAGAAATTAATTTGGATTGCATACTAGTTATGGCAATTTTAAGAAGAGTCTGTACATCATCAGGTTTAATTTTTTTTGCCATTTCGCTGTAAATTTCGAGTGTTTTTTCAGCTGCTGCTTGATAACCTTCAATGATTACTGATGCATGAACATCTTTTTTGAGTAGATCTTCTGCTCTAGCTAAAAGAGCACCACCAAAAACTACTGATGAGGTAGTACCGTCACCGACTTCATTATCAACTGTTTTTGAAATTTCTACCATCATTTTGGCAGCTGGGTGTTGAACATCAATTTCTTTTAAGATGGTTGCGCCATCATTTGTAATAGTAACATCACCTAAAGAATCAACTAACATTTTATCTAAACCTCGTGGACCTAGACTACTTCGAACTAATTCAGCGACTAGTTTAGCAGCAGCTATGTTATTGTGCTGAGCATCTTTGCCTTTTTGTTGTAATGCACTCTCTTTTAGAACTAAAACAGGGCCATTTGGTGTTTGTTGAATTGATGCCATTTAGATAAACTACAATCGACTGAATCCCCCTTTTTAACATTACTTAGCTGATTGGATTAATGTATGATCGTCTCTTAACATCAACAATTCCTCCAGACAATATACGAATTGCTGGAAGAGCAAGAAATGGTAAAAAAAGTGGAATTAGATGAGGTCTTGAAAATTTACAACCAGAATCAACGATCGAATTAGTTACTTGTGTAAAATTTGATAAAACTTTTTCAAATGAATCGGTAGAAACAATTCCTGCTAGTTGTAATGGTAATGATGCAGAAATTTTACCAGACTTAACTACAACTAGACCTCCCTGATTTTTTATGAGAGTATTTGCAGCTACAGACATATCAGAATCATTAGAACCAATTACAATCATATCATTTTCGTGGAAACTCCACGTAGATGCAAATGCACCAATGTCTGCACCAAAATTTTCAAGAAATCCTAAAGCACGTTTGTTAGTTCCATGAATTCGATCAAAAGCGGCTACTTTCCACACGTCTTTATCCAA
>JBHIUL010000015.1:8312-11782 GCA_042138315.1 Nitrosarchaeum sp. | reverse complement strand
TTATTGGGTTTAATGAATTTCAAGTCATCAAAAATTAAAATATCTGCAAGTTTTCCTGGTGCGATACCGCCCAAATCTTTACCCATATTATAATAATCAAAGCAGTTTTTTGATGCCATTGAAATAGCATCGATTGGTTTTAGACCAAGTTTGATGGATTCTCTGACACAATGATCAATGTGACCATGTTTTTCAATATCTGCAGGATCAAGTCCATCAGAACAAAACATCAATCTATCAAGATTTGTTTCATGAGATAACACACTGGGAATAATTTCTTTCAAGTCACGTCTAATGGAGCCTTCTCTTATCATAATCCACATTCCTAAACGTAATCGTTCTAAGACTTGATCAAAATTGATAGGTTCATGACAGGACAGAATTCCAGATGCAACATAAGCATTGAGTTTTTTTTCACTTGCTCCAGCAGTGTGTCCATTAATTATGCAATCGTTTTCTAACATTGCATGTATGGATTTCATGGTTTTAGAATCGCGAAGTGTTACTTTTGTCCATGAAAAAACTTCACCTAGTCCCAAAACATGTGGATGTTTAATTGCTAATTTTTCTTGCGATAGTGACAATGTTTTACTATGACTAAATTTTCCATCAACAGGAAGACCACCTGGTACAACTTGAAAAATTCGAATTGGTAAATCTTCACCAAGTTTTAGAAATTCTTGAAATCCTTTGTAACCAGATACGCTAACAATATCTATTGGATCTGAAAAAAGTGATGTCACACCACATAGAAGAGATTTTTTTGCAAATTCAGAAGGTAAAACAAATTGATCAATATGTAAATGCGGATCAGCAAAGCCTGGACACACATATTTTTCCTTAACATCAATGATAGTTGTTTTTGTTCCAACTGTATGTCCTGCATCAGGACCAACATATGCAATTCTATCATTAATTATTGCGATCTGAATTTTTGGAATAATCTCTCCAGTGTAAACAGAAAGCAAGGAACAATCTTTTAAGATGAGATCTGCTTTTTTGTCACCCATTGCAACTGAATTCAATGAAGAAATCGAATTTGCTAGGCTCGAAGTCACAGATTTTATTATATTTTGCACCTATTATAGATTCAATGCTTAAATTACCGTTGAGTCGGTTTTTTTGATATGAACATACCCAAGGTCATCCGCAAGTATTGTGCTAAATGTAAAACACATACTGAGCAGAAGGTCTCAATATACAAGGCTGGAAAAAGAAGAGGCTCTGCAAGAGGAGAACGTAGACATGCGGAACGTAAACGTGGGTACGGTGGGCAAAAATTCCCAAAACTTGCAAAACCAGCAAAAGTTACAAAAAAAGTTACACCAATTATGACTTGTACAGTATGCAAAAAGAAATACAATAAACTAGGTATCAGAATTAAGAAATTTGAGTTGGTGGCAGCATGAAAAAAGATCATATTGAAATTCCAAAGCCATCAAGTAAGTTCCAGAAAGTCAATTGTAATGAATGTGGAGAATTACAAGTGGTTTACTCTCATGCATCACAAGCTGTTGTATGCAATTCTTGTGGCAACAATATTGCTGAACCAACTGGATCTAAAGCAAAGATTAATGGAAAAATCTCAGGTAGTGCTGAGTAAATCATAATCTTGTTTTGTGTTTAGATTAAATGCAATTCTTTTATCATCAATTATTATAAATTTCTCCGGTACGTTCTCCAGTTTTGAAATATTTTTTGCATTTACTAATGAAATTCCAGCATAACAGCATTGTTGATTTTCAAAATTAATCCAGTAGTCAGATGAAAGATGTAATGATTCTAAGAATTTTTTTGTAACAAGGACTGTAGTCCAGATATTTTCAGAGACATGTAGATTTACAATATTTTTTATAATATCTTCATCTAAAAATGGTAAATCGGCAGATGTAATCAAAACAAAATCATTCAATGATTTAAGAACTAAGTTAAGATCTTCAACATAACCATCACCAGGTGTATTAAAGAGATCAATATTACTTTCTTCTAGTAGTTTTTTTGTTTTTGGGGAATTGGAGCTTGTGATTGCAAGTATTTTTGAAAAGCATTTTGAATTTACTAGAGCATCAATTACATGAAAAATTACAGGTTTTTTATATTTTAAAAGTAGTTTTTCTTCATCTAATTTCATTCGACTGCCTTTGCCACCTGCCATAACAATTCCAATCATATTGAAACAAAAATTAGAAGAGATGTTAATCGAGTCAATTCGTTTGTAGCACCAAGAATATCTCCTGTAATTCCTCCAAAACTACGAGCAGTCAAGATAATTAAGAATAATGTCAAAGCAGTACCTGCTCCAAATAATATCAATCCAGTAGTGCCTCCAAGAACAATTAGAGGAGTTAAAGTTATCATGGTCGCCAATAACAATTTCTTTTTGTTTTTCATCATTTCAACAAATGGTGAATTTGAGCCTAAAGATGCAGATTTTCCGATACTTGCCATCAAAACCATTGAAAACTTTGCAAATATCTCACTAAGCAAAATTGCCAAAAATAATTGATATCCAGTAGATAATGAAAGTGCAATTATCAAACCAACAACATACAAAACTATAGCAACTATTCCCGCTGATCCAGTAGAAAGATCTTTCATTGCTGCAAGTTTTTTTTCTTTTGTTCCTTTTACCATTAAACCGTCAGCAAAATCAGCTAGACCATCAGTATGATGTATACCAGTAAGTATTGCAAATGAAGCAACAACTAACAAACTTACTATCAATGGATCTAAAAAAAATGATAGTCCAAATCCTATTGAACCAACAATTAAGCCGATAACTATTCCGACAATTGGAAAAATATACATGTATTTTGCAATTGTTTCAAGATTTGAATTGTTAGATGGAATAATAGTCAAAAATGAAAATACAGAACCAATTTCTTTAAGCATGAATCCACCATCCTAAATAAGATAAAAACAAAATAGTTGGAATAACTATAATCCCACAAAAAAGTATTGAAGTAACTTTCATTATTGAAATAGTTGATTTGACATGTTCCATAGTAAATGAAATGCTTCCATCACCAAGTGAATAGTGATCAATTTTTTCAAATTTTGCTTCCAAGGCTCCTGCAATAGCTGCCATAGGATATCCAGCATTGGGACTAAGAGTTTTTCTTCCATCACGAATCATTATTTCATAAGATTTTCTCCAGTTATTTCCAAGAATCATAGCACTGAGTATCATGATAAAACCTGTGAGTCGTGATGGGATATAATTCAAAAATTTATCACAGTTTGCTCCAAACCATCCAATATTTTTGAAAATATCTGTCTTGTATCCAATCATAGAGTCTGCCGTATTGATTACTCGATAAACAAATGCACCAGGTAAACCAAAAAATGCAAAGTAGAAAAGGGGTCCCGTAATACCATCTACAGTATTTTCACTAATACTTTCTAACACACCTGAAAATACATGATTTTTGTCAAGATTCTTAGTATTTCTCTTGACAATCTTGGAGAGA
>JBHIUL010000015.1:0-8212 GCA_042138315.1 Nitrosarchaeum sp. | reverse complement strand
GCCATTTTCATATTTGCTATGTCAAATTTTGTTAAATTAATTTCAGTTGGTGAACCAGCTCCTTCTAAAATAACAAGATCATAGTTCTTTTGAAGAAATTTGAGAGATTTTGTTGCAATATTCAATCCTTTAGTTAGTACAAATTTTTTATAATATTCAGTAGAATGCATTTTTTTGAACATCTTTCCATTAAGGTAGACATCACTATAGTAATTTCCAAGAGGTTTTAGAAGAATTGGGTTTAGATCAGGCGTAATTTTACACCTAGCTGCAATTGCTTGAATAGCTTGTGCTCTTGATATTTCAAAATCTTTTGTTTTGTATGAGTAATTAGACATATTTTGAGATTTAAAAGGTGCAACAGAAAATCCCTTGTCTGCAAAAATTCTACACAATGCTGTAACCAGTGTTGTTTTGCCAGATCCTGACGATGTTCCTTGAATCATTAATGATTTCATAATTTCTCCAAAGCTTTGATTAATTTTTGATTTTCTTTTCTTGTTTTAACAGCAATTCGAAAATAATTGTCATTTAAACCACGAATAGTACTACAATCACGAATTAGAATTTTATTTTCAAGTAATTTTTTTTGTAATGTTTTAGATTTCATTTTTGTTTTTATTAAAATAAAATTTGTCGAACTAACAGTACATTGAAAATCTTTTAGTTTAGAAATAGAATTTACTAAGTAAACAGATTCTTTTTTAATTATTTTTTTTACTTTTTTTAAATAAAATGGATTTGAGAGTGCAGCAGATGCTGCATGTTGTGCTAATCCAGAAACATTCCATGGGATTTTAATTTTATTTAAAATAGTGATCATTTGTTTTGATCCTATACCATAACCAATTCGTAAACCAGCTAGAGCAAATGACTTTGTTAAAGAACGTAAAATGAATAAATTTTGATATTTATGGATAAAGTGAATAATTGATTCATCATGATCTGGGACTAATTCAATAAAACATTCATCAACGAATACCAAAGTTTTTCTTTTATTTGCAGATATGATTATTTTTTGCAAGGTTTTTTTTGAGATTAAATTACCTGTTGGATTATTTGGGTTACAAATAAAGACACAGCCATTATTTGGAATTTTTGAAATAAAATCATCAATATCAGTTTCCAAATTCATTGTTCTAAAAAATGAAACTTTAGAACCACAAAGTCTGGCTGCAGATTCATACTCACCAAAAGTTGGGATTGGAATCAAAACAGGTGTGTTATTTGATAAAAAGGCTTGACAAAAGTTGTATATGATTTCTGTTGCACCATTTCCCACAACAATTTGAGAAGAAGGTATTTTGATATAATTTTGAAGATTTTTTCTCAGTTGAGTGGATTCGGGATCCGGATAGATTTGTATTGTATCTAATTGATTTTTTATGGTTTTTCGTACTAATGACGAAATACCTAAAGGGCTGATATTTGAGCTAAAATCCAAAATATCAGAATTTGAATGTGTTATTGAAAATGGTCCTCCATGAAGAATTGGTTTATGTGTAGATATGTTGGGATTTATCCTCATAATTTGAATTAGCCTGTGCTAATATAGTATCTTTTGGTTAAATTCAGAAAACGATTATTAATTGAATAAAAGAATTTTAGATTGTGGACAGAAAACGAGTAGCAATTGTAGGAGTTACAGGTTCTGTAGGACAAGAATTTGTACAATCATTGAATAATCATCCGTGGTTTCAAGTTACTCAAATTGCAGCATCTGAACGTTCAGCTGGAAAAAAATATCTTGAAGCCATTAGAGATCCCAATAGTGGCATAATATCTTGGGAAGTAGATGGTCAGATTCCAGAGTACATTAAAGAAATGACTGTAAAAAGTATTGATGAATTAGATTTATCACAATTAGATTTAGTATTTTCTGCTGTTGAATCAAAAGCAGCAAGAGATATTGAAACCAAAATTGCAGCAGAATTACCAGTAATTTCAACTAGTTCTGCTTACCGTTATGAAGAAGACGTACCTATTCTAATTCCAGGAATTAATGATGAACAATCAGATTTATTAGAAACACAAAAGAAAAACAGGAATTGGAAAGGTTGGGTTGCACCGCTTCCAAATTGTACTACTACAGGTTTAGCAATTACGTTAAAACCACTTTATGAAAAGTATGGCGCAAAAAAAGTAATGATGACTTCAATGCAAGCGATATCTGGTGCAGGTAGAGCTCCTGGCGTTTCTGCAATGAATATTACAGATAATATCATACCATATATTGCAAAAGAAGAGGAAAAAGTAAGAATAGAAACAAGAAAGATTCTTGGCAAATTAATTAATGGAAAAATTGAAGATGCCAACATTAGAATAAGTTGTACATGTACAAGAGTTCCCGTAATTGATGGGCATACTGAATCTGTTTTTGTAGAAACTGAAAAAGACATAGACCCACAAAGTGCAAAACAGATCTATGACAATGCAAATGAAGAAAGTACAGTATCTGGACTTCCTTCATCTCCCGAAAAATATTATGCATTTCATGAGGATCCAACACGACCACAACCAAGAATGGAACGTAGTGTTGGTGACGGTATGACTACAACAATTGGAAGAGTTGAGAAAGAAGAACTATTTGATCATGGTTTAAAGTATGTGTTATTTTCACATAATAAAAAAATGGGATCAGCTAAAGGAGCGGTTTTGTTAGCAGAGATGCTTTACAAAAAAGGTAAAATTTAGACTATTTTTTGTAATTTTTACAATAATAACTTTATAAGAACCAGAAATCTAGAACGTTTTGGGTGTTTTAAACGGTAAAAGTTGACGATTTGGATTTACTAATTTTATCAGAATTATCTAATGATGCATCAATTTCAATACCAAGACTATCAAAAAAAATTAATGTTAATTCATCAGTAGTATATTCTAGAATTAAACGTCTAGTAAAACGGAAATTAATTGAACGTTTTACAATTGTTGTAAATGATGCTGAAATAGGTTACAACGTAAAGGCATTAACAGGAATAAACATGGATACAAAAAAACGAGATCACATAATTGAAGAACTATTCAAGATAGACGGGGTTAGAGAAATTGCCGAAGTTACAGGGAGATTTGATATTTTAGTAACTATGTATGCAAAATCGCTGGATCAGATGCACAAAATGGTATCTGAAAAAATAGGAAGAATTGAAGGAATACAATCATCAGAGTCATTTATTGAAATGAAATCTCGAGCAAAAGCAATGCCATATAAGTCATTAAAGGATAACGACTGATATTGCAAAAACAAAAGTCCGAATCACGTGTTGCAGTATACTATGAGTTAACAAAGCCAAAAATTTGGTATTTACTAGTATTTACTGCATTTGGAGCAGCTTTAACTGCATCAAATATTTACGATATAGAAATATCTGCTGGCACGTGGTTATTGATGTTATTTTCTGTTGCGGCTGGATCTGCTGCAGCCAATACTCTAACCAATTATCATGACAGAGACATTGATGCAATAATGGAAAGAACCAAAAATAGACCACTTCCATCAAAGAGAATCAATCCAGCTGAAAAAGCTAGAAATTTTGGACTGGTATTAGCTGGAATTTCTTTAGTGTTAGCATTTGGAATATCATTTACAACTACTTTAGAACAGGGTATTTGGGCAACTGCCTTTATTGCATTTGGTTTACTAAACAATATTCTTGTTTATTCATACATGTTAAAACGAAATTCTAGAACTAACATAATTTTAGGTGGATTATGTGGTGGATCTCCCCCAATGATAGGGTGGGTAGCTGTTTCTATGACAGATTTATGGACTATGGGGTTAGCTATGGCAGGGCTTGTGTTTATCTGGATTCCAATGCACATTTGGGCTTTAACTTTACATTTTAAAGAAGATTACAACAAAGTTAATGTTCCAATGTTAACAGCTGTACAATCTGAAAAAACATCAGCAAGAGCAATTGCTGGATCAACTTTTGTAATGGTATTATTTTCAATTGCACCATTCTTTTTAACGACTGAGAGTGGAGAACCAATGGTAGGTTCGGTGTATTTATGGACTGCAATAGCATCTGGTGCTTTGATGATCATATTATCAGCATGGGTAATTGCAAAACCCATGGAAAAAGCATCATGGACTTTGTTTAAGTTTTCTAGTCCATATTTGGCAGTTTTATTTATAGCATTAATGGTAGATTCTGCATTATAGAAGACGATTATTTTTATCTAAACTGTTTAGCTCTGTTGTAATTTCATAATGTGTTTTAAGGAGTGATTCAATCTCAGTTTGCAATGAGGAGGAATTCCATTTAGAATTGACTAAAGAAAGTAATTTTGCAATAATTTTCCATTGGATGGTGTTTTGTTGATCAATTAATTCAAGGAATCGTTTTCCTTTCTCTTCTTCAGACATAATTTTTTAATATTTTAACAATCATAAAAAGATACTAGAGGTAAAGATACTCAAATTAATTTTAATAAAACAAGGCCAATAATTTAAAAAAAGATATCTTACATGTTAGAAATAATATAATTTTATTACTAGAGAGGATTTATGAGATTTGTTGAAATGCAGTATTACAGAGTGTAAGATTGAATCCAGCAAGGTAGTAAAAATAGGGTTTAAAGAAACGAGAAACCTATGTGAATATCATTACAACTTATTTAAAAACAAGGAGGAAAAACACGCACCGAACTTTAGCAAGGCATCAAAGTTTAAAGAAAAATAGGTAGTGGATAATTAACACGTAATAAAATAATTGAAAACTTTAACATCTACTATTTGTAATCCAATTTATGGCTACAAAGAAGAAAAATAGCGTAAAAAAGAAAATAGTTAAAAAAACAAGTTCTAACCCAGTAAAACAAACAAAACCTTCTACAAATAAACCAGAATTTGAAAAGGCATGGAAAGAGTACAATTCTGCTCTAAGTGTATGGAAAGAGTCACTTTCACAGTGGCAAAAAGCAACAAACGATACATTGATGACATATCATGATGCATGTCAAAGAGCTTTAGAGTCAGATACTGAACTTTTGAAAAAAGTTAGTACAAGTTGGGAAAATACATGGCAAGAAATAGGTCCAGAATATATCAAACAACAAACAAAAATGATCGAAAATATATTTAAAGAAACTAACATAGAATCAATTAAAAAATTTAATGAGCAATGGGAAAAATTTCTAAAAACTTCAGGTGATGATTCGATCAAAGCATATCAAGAAGCTATAAAACAATTCAATCAAGCTTGGCAAACAAATCACGCATGATTTGTATAATCATAGAAAAATAAGATTATAATTGGTTTTATCAGATTTATTTTAGATGGAAATATCAATTGAACCATGGAAAAAATTAATAATTCATGAAGTTATAGAATACAAATTTGATGATTGGGTAAAACAGATTGCATTTAGTACTAGATCATCAGGTGGCGGTATTCCAACTATGCAATGGACAAATGGGATTGTTTTTTCTCCATCTAATTTTCCTACAACAAACATCACAGTAGAAGAACAATTGAAAGGCATACTTCATTGGTCATCAGTATCTTTTGCAATAAAAGAAAAATTTGAAAAGCAAATAGTCAGTGAAAATGCCACGATTAATCTAGTAGATGTTAGCGTAAATGAAATTTTCAAAGAACTTGCAATTAATTTAAAGAAGCGTTCAAAATTTGCAAATTAAGATAAAGAGTAATGAGTATTGAAGAAAAAATAAAAGAATGTGAATTTATTCTAAAACAAATCAATCAATTTGAGCCAGATCCATATTATGTGAGTTATTTTTTTAATTCATATCTTCTCTTGATAAATAAAATATATGCAGAAATTTTTGAAGAAGCAAATAGGGATTTTGGATTATTCATATCCAAAAAATATACTAGTGAAACATTTTTAGAAAAAGCAAGAGAGAAAAATGATCAAAAAGCTATAGATTTTTCCTCATGGTTTGACAAAAAATATAATGATGAACATAAAAATCCACATTCAAATTTTATTAAAAAAAGTTGTAAATTTCAAATAGACCAGATAAAATTACCAAAAATTAAGATAATGATTAGAGCAGAAGAGAGATACGAAAAAGATCCTAACCAGGAGATAACGATTAATTTGAAGAATGGAAAATTAATGTCAAAAGAAGAGTTAGAAATTGAAATTAAAAGACAAATGCCGATATTTTTAGAAGTGATTAATTATAAAAGAAGTAAAAACAATGAACCAAAAATTGATGAAAAACAAGTTACGGTTTCATCATTTTTAGATATTGAAGATAATGGAGAAAATATAGAGATTGCATATGCTTCTAAAATTTACATTTCAATAATGAAGAGATTTTTAGTAGAAGCAAGAAAAAAGATTAAAGAATTGACAATACGGACATGATCATGCAGATGGATATCTGAATGCATTGATCATGTTTGCATAAAGAAAAAAAGGCTGCTTGTGATATAATGCACTATTTGGACTTGGGCCACATGGTAGTCCATGTTTCTGCAAATTTTTTCATCATTTCACCATAAGCTTTCATATTTTCCATTCCAGATGAATTCAGATTTTTTTGCCAATTCTCTACAAACTGTTTAAAAGTTGATGCATTTGTTTCATTAAGAGATTTTTGCCAAGCATCTCCAAATTCTTTGAATGATTTCATTCCAGCATCATTAAACATCTTTTGCCAATTTTCACCAAACAACTTCATAGTATCGACACTAGATTCTTTGCTAGCTTTTTCCCATACTTCATTGAATTTGGTTTGCATATCATTGGTAGCATTTTGGATTTGTTCAAACATGATTTTCCAGTTTTCAAGAGATTTGGAATATTCTTGCCAAAGGGAATCCCACTCGTTTGATTTTTCTTCTGATGTCATAATTAACAATAGTTTTTGATACTCTTAAAGTGTTCCATAAAAATCAAGAATTAGATTTTTTACGGTGTTTTAATCTGTTTTCCATTCGAATTTTTCCTTCAGCAAATTTTACTCGATCTTCATCTGTTTTAAGTAATAATTTTGGAACATGTGTAGGTTTTCCATTTTTATCTAATCCAACAAAAGTTACAAATGCAGTTCCAGTAACGGTCTTAATTCCAGTTACAATATCTTCTGCTTCAGCTCTTACTTCAATTTCCATTGAAGAGTTGTGAACATAGTTTATTCTTGCATTTAATTTCAAGACATTACCAACAAAAACTGGTTTGATAAAATTTACACTATCCATACTAACAGTTACTGCATTTGATTGAGAATGTCTTTGAGCAACAATACCTGCAACCATATCAATATGTTTTAAAATTTCTCCTCCGAATACATTTCCAGCGGGATTTGCATCTGATGGAAACATTCTAACAATCACATCTGCACTTGATTCATCTGGGCTTTTTTCTTTAATTGATAAGTTTTCTGAGTTATTTTGCAATACTATGCTTTAGATTTAATCCAATTTAATTTAAGCAGTTAGAGTTAATATCATTATTTGAAATAATTCTCTAGTTTAATCTGGTTGATTTTAGGTATTTTTGCCAATTCAAATCCCTCAGGACGTTTAGAAAGTGATCTTGTTGCATCTATGCCCATTTTTGCAGTTTTTAACTTCTTCTGATCACTAGAAGGGTCAAGGCTGGAACCTCGTACATTTTTTATTATTATTAGATCTTTATCAGCCTGAAATCTTGTAGCCATTGCATATTCTACAGATTCTGCATTATTAGGATCAATATCTTCATCTACAACAGTAACTTGTTTTAGTGAACGGTGTGATTCAAATGTTTTTTTAATTATTTTTTTTGGATCTGAGTTAGTTTTCTTATTTATCTGCACTACAGCATGCAACCAATTACATCCACCATTTGTCATTGATACTTGTTGGATTTGAGGAAATGTCTTTTTTAATTCACCGTTTAATTTTGATTCAATTGGCATTCCCATCAATAATCTATGTTCTGAAAAACCTGAAAGTACATCATGGAAGATAGGATTATTTCTATAATACAAAGACTCTAACTCAAAAACTGGTTGTGATCTATGATGATCATATGTCTGAAGCATCTCCACCATCCATTCAGGATGGGTTTTATCTTGTAAAATTTTTCCTTCCATTACAATTTCGGTTCCAGAAGGAACATTCAATCCGGTGTATGGAAGTTTGGCCAAAGTGAGTTTTGAACCTAAAAGTGAATTTGCAATATTAATTTCATCTTTACCCCATTCAGCTTGATAAGCACCTGCAATAGATATTGCAGGATGGACACCAAT
>JBHIUL010000014.1:13017-15727 GCA_042138315.1 Nitrosarchaeum sp. | reverse complement strand
TCGAATGAAACTTTTTCTGTTGGAATCGGTTGGAATAA
Source organism: Nitrosarchaeum sp. (assembly GCA_042138315.1). Taxonomy (GTDB): domain Archaea; phylum Thermoproteota; class Nitrososphaeria; order Nitrososphaerales; family Nitrosopumilaceae; genus Nitrosarchaeum. The sequence continues at coordinate 15,689 of JBHIUL010000014.1, read as the reverse complement.
TATTCCTTCAATTTCAAATTCTACAGCATAAACTCCATTTTCAGGAAATTCCACTTTCAAACCTTCAACAATACCTGTTGAAGTATGTGTAAGTGGAATTGGTCCAAATACTACTTCTTTGTCTTTTGAAACTGTAATTTTATAATCAATATGCTCTTGAGTTTTTTTTGTTTGAGGATTGATAAAATCAATTAAAAGTCTTGTTTTTTCACCTGGAATAATTTTATCATGTGATAGTTTAACATCTAATGTCCCTTTTTCTGTTTGCATAGTCTGTGAATTTGTTTGAGCAAATGCCGGAGTAATTAATAATGGAATTAAGAGTAACATGATTAGATACTTCATAAATTAGCTTCGTAGTTCACAAATAAAAGTTAGGCGTTTTTCTATAATGGCAATAGAAATTAATAACTAAATATTGATTAATACTGTATCTTGAAGCGATTTTCTATTTACCATTACGTAATTATAATTTTTACAATTGGTTTTCTTACAACATCTCTAATTTCTTTAGATTCAGTTTTTGCTGAAGACAAAGTGGATACTGGTCATGATAATAGTGACATAACATATGTTGCAAAATTTGTATGTGGTTCTATTGCAGATGATAAGGGTCCATTACGACCAGGTCATTATAATACTGATATCAGTATAACTAACAAACAATTATCTGAAATCTCTTTTTTCTGGACTGTATCGGTAAATGATGGACCTATTTCTCACTCAACTCTAATGAAATTAGCTCACCAAAAATCAACTGGCCTTGACTGTAGAAATATCAAAAAGGTATTAGGCTCAGAAAATAGCACTTCTGTTTTGGGAGGATTTGTATTCATTACAATTCCTCAAAATTATAATATATCTAATCCAAACACTGTCGTTCAATATTCTTTAGATAGCATAAATCTGTTAGATGTACAAGTATTCTTTACTGCTAATGCATTAGATACATTACCACGTGAAGTAGTTATGGAAAAAATATCGTTTTATATCATTCATGATGATACCGGTAAAATTCCACAAAACATGATTAAAACTACATTGGATGTGACACTAGAGTCAAAACTAAATGTAATATCTGATACGGAAAGAAAAGTAAAAGAAATTTTATCTTCTACATATGATATTTCTGAAAGTGAATTTGATAAAATAGGTATTAGGATAAAAAATGTCTCCATAGGAGTTGGTTCCATGATAGATGATCATGCAATTTCTCTAAGCATAGTAAAGCCACAAATCCAACCACAAGATAATCCGTAAAATGATTCTTAGCTTGTTAAGTCATATATATGTCGAAATTAGAATGTGATCATGAATTATTCTAGACTTTTGATATTGTCTTTATCTTTATTGATAGTTTTACAGACCTCATATGTTTATGGTGATGGGTTAACACAAGAAAATCTGCCACCTGCAAGTGTAGGTAACAGAGAAGCTAGCTTATTTATTAAAATCAGTCCGCCAATTATTACTAAAGATACAACTGATGATAAATTTTTACAATTACGTCTTTTTGATGCAAAAACAGGAGAAACAATTCAACACACATCATTTTTTGTGACAGTTGATAAAAATGGTAAACTTTTGATGAGAAATTTATTCCATACACATTCAGGTGATTTAACTATTAAAATTCAATCTAAAGATATCAATGTTAATGATGTTGTTGTGTATGGAGATACTGAACCATTTCTAGGTGCTTGGACTTCAACAAATGATCAAATCTCTGTAAAGGCTCCAATTTTACTGGATGCAGGATTATATCATTTTGAAATAGAAGTTTTTAGCATTGATTTTGATAAAAATATATTCACTGTATCTGATGCACCACGATTTGATTCTTGGCTAAGTGTTGGAGATATATTTAATGAATCAGTTTCTAGCGGAGGTAAATCTTATGATTTGTCTATTACATCTTATTATGATCAAATAAATAATTTCAAATATGATGAACCCAAAAAAGCTGTCTCATTTTCAATGCCATTTAACTGGGATACATCAAGATTAGAAAAACAAAATGTTTTTGTTCATCAGGAAATCCATTTTCCAAACTCATTTAAAGAATTTTCACAAAGTGGAACTTACAAAGCAACTGTAAATGGATTTCCTATTACAGGAAGAGCATTGATTGCTGACCCTTATTCAACAGATAATACATTAATTCTTCACTTTTTGTTAAGTAAAGAAAATATTTTGGATATTGCAAAAACTGTTAAATCTGAAACAAAAACAATGGAGTTCAGTATATCTCCAGATACCGGTTCATCTACAGAAAAGAATTCCTTTGATGTTAAATTTGCTAGTGGTGCATTTGCTAAAGTACAATACAATTCTAAATTAGTTTCAGATACAAAAATTCCATTTGAGCTCACATTTTTTGGTAAAGACAACAAATTACTAAAATGGGTTACATATGGTTATAGAATAGAAGATTCTTCAGGAAAAATAGTTTATCAATCTACGAATACTGAGCCAAATACACCTGGTATAGTTTCAACAGAAGGAATTGATAAACATGAATTTAATTTCAAATCTACTGGTAAATACAAAATAACTTTGGCACTTTTTAGTCATGGTATAGATAATCTGCAAACATTATCTGGAATAGCCAGCACCTCTTTTGATGTAGGTACAGGCACTGCAACAAACCAAATTCCATCTTGGATTAAAAA
>JBHIUL010000014.1:0-12917 GCA_042138315.1 Nitrosarchaeum sp. | reverse complement strand
GATGCTTCTTTTGTTCAAGGAATACAATTCTTGATAAAAGAAGGCATAATGAAAATTAAATAACGATTCTGATAGTGATAAAACATGAAAGACATTAACGATATTCTTCCAAAAGTACCCAATATGAGATGGGGGGCTTTGATGAATAAAGCCCCAACTAATAAGAAAGTAGAGGAAATGAACAAAATTTTTCCTCATAATGGAAAATGGCATACTGTATTTGAAGAAGAAGATCAGGTAACTATTGATGGTAAACAAATTTGGAAAAAAGATCCTACAAAATGGACTTGAATGTTATTTGTTTTATCAACAGTGAAAAATAACGTATTGGTAATTGAAGACATGACAAAAACAGATTCGATAAACTCTTATCAAAATTTTAACACTCGGTATGCTTTTTCTAATTTATTACAATCAAAAATAATATTTTTTGCAATTGGATTAACGTTTATTTCATTAGTGATTTCCCAATTTGCATTTGCTGATATCTCTATACCGTCAAAAGAATACATTGGATATTTTGATTATGAAGGAGTGTATACAGTTGGTGGTAATGTAAAAAATCAAAATGATTATGCTGTAATCCCAACAATTCTAGTTTCTGTAATTGATAATGGAAACACATTTACAAAAACATTGTACCACGTTCCAATTCCAGCTAAAACAGATATTCCATTTAAGATAAAATTTCCTGAAGTAACTGGAGATACACCTATTTTGTTAGAAGCTAAACTAAAATTTGTAAAAACAGAAAAAGATCCACTACCAATAATCATTCTTTACGACAAAACACTGATCAAACATAAAGATGGTCATGTTACTGGAAGAATAATTAATAATGGAAATTATACCATTTTCAATCCAAAAATTCTTGCAATAGCTCATGGACATGAAAAAGTTCTTGACGTTGTTCACAATATTGAATACATTGAGAAGATAGAACCTAATGAAATTATAGAGTTTTCAATGTATCCTGATCCTGCTATCACTGATGATGTTTTTTATTATAGCTGTTTTGCGCCTGTAGATACCACAGTCATTCCTGTTACCACAAAGAAAAATGGTGGCGAATTCAATTTTAGATATGATTCAGGTGCATGGTATTCTGCCGCTAAATTTAATGACGAAGGCACAACTATGACTATGCGTGGTTACAATAGTTACCCACTTGAAACTTATGCGAATTTTGAATTTCCACAAATTTCAGGTAAAGAAAAATTCCATGTGACTCTTAATGATAAACCTGTAAAATTTATTCAAAGTATTGATGAGATGGGATTTTGGCATATTGCATTTACTGTAGAGCCAACGTCACAAGGAATTCTCACAATTACTGGTTTTGAAAAAGGCTTGCCTACTCAAGACTCTAAAATTCCTCAATGGATAAAAACAAATGCAAATTGGTGGTCTACAGATCAAATATCTGATTCTGAATTTCTTGAAGGAATTGATTTTTTGATTAAAAAAGGAACAATTGTTGTGATATCAAAAGAATCAACTGATCAATTAAATTGGAAACTACCTTCATGGATCAAAATAACTGCATCTTGGTGGTCCGAAGATAAAATTTCAGATGATGATTTTCTACACATGATTGAAAATCTTGTTAAACGAAAAATAATTGTAATCTAGTTGAGATATTGTCTGATTTACTCTTTTAACTAATATTATTTAGAAAATCTTATTATAGAAATTTCTCTTAAATTTAACATCTTATGTTTCCACTACGAGATGAAAATCCACACCCTCCAGGATTCAAACCAACAATAACTTATGCACTAATTATAATTAATGTGATTGTATTTTTTATTGAAATTGCATTTACCGGACAGTTTATTGATTTTACAAATCAAAAAGCATTTTCATTATTTTATAGTTGGGGTGCAGTACCAAACTGTGTTACAGGTGGTACTGTATCACACATAGATTTTGGTCAAGGTGTATTACAAGTTGCATGTCCTCCTGAACCATACATCTCACTTTTGAGCTCCACATTTTTGCATGGTGGTGCGATGCATCTTGGTGGTAACATGTTGTTTTTGTGGATATTTGGAGATAACATAGAACTAAAGTTTGGTAAAATAAAATATCTTGCAATTTATCTATTTTGGGGTATAAGTGCAGGCTTAATTCACATACTTGGTGATCCAAACAGTGTGATTCCTGCTGTTGGTGCCTCTGGTGCAATATCTGGAATACTTGGTGCATATTTGGTAATTTTTCCAAGAGCTAAAATTCAGACCGTTATGCTAATGGGTTTCTTTATGAGAATGATGCATATTCAAGCAAAATGGTTTTTACCGTTTTGGCTTGTATTTCAAAACTTACTTCCATTTTTCATAGGAGGATTTGGTGTTGCAGGTGGTGGTGTTGCATATCTTGCTCATATTGGTGGATTTGTAGTGGGACTTGCTACAGGTTATCTATACAAGAAAACACATAGTTCTGAATTTATGTATGGAACAAGATATGGGTATAAACGCTAATCACTCTAAAGAATAAATCACTGAAACTTTTCAAACTAATCATGCCGTTGATTACAGTATCAATGTATCCTGGAAGAACTCAACAACAAAAGGATGATTATGCAAAAGCAATCACAAAATCAGCTGTAGAGATTCTTAAAACAAAAGAATCACATGTCATTGTAGTTTTTGAGGATAATCCAAAAGAAAATTGGTTTCTAGCAGGAAATCAACTTTAATTATTTTTTTAAATATTTTCTTTTATCACTTTCTAGTTTAATTACGTCACTTAACTAATTTAGGTGATAACAACACAACATATTTCTTGTTTGTGTTACTTTATCTTTTTATTCTCATTTATATTATAAATTTCATGAAAGTTGCAGTTGTACAATTCAAGGCTTCTACTGACAAAAAAATCAATCTAAAAAAAATTATTAATTATATTAAAACAGCAGCAGAAAAAAAAGCTGCACTTGTTGCTTTTCCAGAGTTTATGATGTTTTATACAAATTCAAAACAAACATCAAAACAACTTGCAAACTTGGCTGAAACAATTAATGAAAACTTTGTTACTATTATTGCAAAAACAGCTAAAGAACATAATATTCAAGTTGTAGGCTCTTTTTATGAAAAAAGTAGAAAAAAAAACAGAGTGTATGATACTTCATTTATTATAGATAAATCTGGTAAAATTATTTCTACATATAGAAAAATTCATCTCTATGATGCTTTAGGATTTAGAGAGTCAGATAAAATGATACAAGGATCAAAAATTGCAAAACCTGTAAAAACTTCTATTGGAAAAGTAGGAATGATGATTTGTTATGATCTAAGATTTCCAGAAATGTCGAGATCATTGGCTGTATCTGGTTCTGAAATTTTGATTGTACCATCTGCATGGGTAAAAGGGAAAATGAAAGAAGATCACTGGATAACAATTAACAAAACAAGAGCAATTGAAAATGGTTGTTATGTAATAGCACCAGATCAAGTGGGAAATGTTTACTGTGGAAGAAGTATCGTAGTTGATCCTTATGGAAAAATTTTACTTGATATGAAAAAGAAACAAGGAATTGGATATGTTGACATCGAATTAAAAAATGTAAAACAAACCCGCAAAGTTTTACCATTGCTAAAAAATAGACGAACTGATGTCTATCCTATTTTGAAAGCTTAGGTTTTCTACTATCACAATTAAAATTAGAACATTGTTTTGTCCATTTCTGTTTTCTTGAATAACGAAAAATTATCATTGGCCATTTACATACATCACATGCCATTTTTGTTGCTCTAAGTTTTGCTTTTTGTAAAAGTGGTGATGATGCTTTACAGCCACCATAAAAATTTGAGCAACCGATGAATCTCTTTCTAGTAGTTCTAGATCTAATTACCATTAACTGACCTAACCTACATTCTGGACATTCAACTAGACCGTTTTTTGGAGAATTTGTACCAAGAATCATGTATTTTTTCTCTTTTGATGACCAGGATAGATACCCGTTAATGTCCAAGTATTGTATTATCTCTTTTTTAAAAACATCTGACTTTGACTTTGTAGCTTTTATGACATGTCTTGCTGCTTGTACGACTTGACGATCTATTTTCTTTGAGGGCATCTTAAGTATTGAATTTACTAAAACAATTTTTATAGGGACACAGGTCAGCGACATTTGTGGAAAAGGTCTGCGTTCTTGGTGCTGGAAGCACAAAATATGGAAAATTAGCTGATAGTATAGCTGATATTACTACTCAGGCATCAGTTGCTGCTATAGAAAGTGCCGGAATTGATCCTAAAGAAATCAAGGCAGGATACATTTCAAACGTTTTTGGAGTTGCTGACAAACAGGTACACTTAGGTCCTGTATTGATGAGTAACTTGGGAATTTCAGATAAACCATCATTATCAATTGAATCTGCATGTGGAAGTGGATCTGTTGCATTTAGAGAAGCCTTTGCAAATGTTGCAGCTGGATTTTATGATTGTCTTGTAGTGACAGGAGTTGAAAAAGTAACTCATACTGGAACAGAGTGGACAACAACTTATTTTTCATATTGCTCTGACTTTTTCTATGAAGGACAAGCTGGCGCATCATTCCCTGGATTATTTGCATCAATGGCAAGAGCATATTTGACAGAGTTTAATGCAACAGAAGAAGACTTTGCAAGAGTTGCAGTAAAGAATCACGAGAATGGACTTTTGAATCCAAAAGCTCATTTGCAAAAAAAGATTACAATTGATGATGTTATGAATTCTGCAGTTGTTGCTAGTCCGTTAAAACTTTATGATTGCTGTCCTTTCTCTGACGGTTCAAGTTCTGTAATTCTTTGCTCTGAAAAATTTGCAAAAGAACATGGTAGTGATTACATTGAAGTTATTGGTTCTGGTAGAGGTGGTTCACCAGCAGCATTACAAGGTCGTGAACACATGACAACAATTCCAAGTACAAAAATTGCAGCTGAAAGTGCTTACAAAATGGCAGGACTCACTGCAAAAGATATTGATTTTGCAGAAGTACATGATTGTTTTACAATTGCAGAAATTGTTGATACTGAAGATTTAGGATTTTTTGAAAAAGGAAAAGGTGTCCAAGCTGTTCGTGAAGGAAGAACAAAATTAAATTCAGATATTTCCATTAATCCATCAGGTGGTCTTAAATCGAAAGGTCACCCAATTGGAGCAACAGGTATTGGACAAGTAGTAGAAGTATTTGATCAATTAACTGGTAGAGCTGGAGCACGTTCTGTTAAAGATGCAAAAATTGGTTTGACTCATAATTTTGGTGCAACTGGTGCTAGTTGCGCTGTTCATATATTCAAAAGTGTGTAAAATGTCTGTTAAAGAACAACTTATTGAAAAAGCAAAGGAAGGCAAAGTTCTTACTCATAAATGCACAAAGTGTGGTCATCTTCATCTTTCCAATGTCTATTATTGTCAGAATTGTGGTAGTAAGGGATTCCAAGATGAGATTTTAGAGGGTACAGGCTCAGTGGCTACTTATACAATAATTACAGTTCCACCAGCAGGTTTTGAAAAATATACTCCTTATGCCTTTGTTGTTTTACAACTGGATAAGACCAATTTACGAATTTCTGGATTTATGGCAGGAATAGCAACCCCTACAGATCTTCCAGTTGGAACTAGAGCTAAAATCACAGGTTTTGATGAACGTGGTATCATCATCGAAAAACAGTAAAATTATTTGTTTGAATTATTAAAAAAAATCATGATCATTTCTTAATACTTTTGTAATCATGATCATTTTGATGTCTGTAGAAATTACATGTGGAAAATGTGGAGAAAAGATCGCTAACATGAAAATGCTAAAAGCTATAAAAGATGTAATGAATCCATATAATGGAAAATGTCCATCATGTGGCCAAAAGTTATCTACATCTGAATTTTCTTTGGATGTACAAGAAAACTGATCTAAATATTATAAAATTTATTTTTTATTTTTAATATTGTCATAAGTTCTAAATTTAATTTTAATACGAAAACTGATCCCAAATATCTAAAAACGTTATAGTCATAAGTCTTAATTACTCCATCCTTTTTTAATGAATAGTATGGAATTAGATGAAGAATTAGAAGAGCCAAAGCGAAGCGGAATTCTTCAATCTACGTCTAAACGCGTAAGAATGATCTTTTCTGTAATGGCAAGTCCAAACAGAATCGATATTTTAAGAATTTTAAATTCTAAAGGACCATTGACCTATTCTGAATTAAAGTCACTCGCAGGATTCAAATCAAAAAAAGAGAGTGGCAAATTTGCATATCATTTAAGAAAATTACTAAGACAATCTCTTGTAGCACTAAATAAATCTGAAAGACGCTATACCATTACCAATCTTGGAAAACTTGTATTAAGCTTGGCAAGACAAATTGAAGAACGATCAATTATTGAAAGTGGAAAGATGTATGTTAGAACGTCACATGAATCAATTGAAGAATTTAACTCTCATAAAATTATCCAATCACTTGTACGTGAAGGTAGCCTTCCATTGGAATTAGCTCAAAAAATTACCGAAGAAGTTGAAAATAGAATTTACAAATACCAAACAACCTATCTTACAGGATCACTTATTCGAGAAATGGTAAATTCTGTTCTTTTAGAACACGGTCACGAGGAATATCGCAATAAATTAGCACGCCTAGGTTTGCCTGTATATGACGTTCAAGAGATGCTCACAAATCTAGATAATGTTGATAATGGTACAGAAGGTCTACTTTTCAATACTGGTCAGAAAGTATTTGCAGAACATTTACTGACTAATGTATTACCAAAAGATGTTGCTGATTCACATCTTTCAGGTGACATGCATATTTCAAACCCAGGAATTTGGTCAATGATTCCTGATACAATATTTGTTAATGTAAAAGAACTAATTGAAGATGGAGTTATCCTTGGTGGAAAATATCTTGATGTATCAAGAATAACATCCTCAAAATCAATTGATGATATTACATCTTCCTTATCCATAATCATATCATTACTTTCTAAAGAAGCTTCACAAGAAATTGTACTTGATGGATTGATCCCACTGTTTACAAAACACTCCAAAAATATTCCAGAGCTTGAACAAAAACTAACAGATGCATTTTCTACTGCATCTACTACATCAAAATACAATAAAAGAAGCACTAATGTTTCAATTAGACTTCAACTAGGTTCCGATCAAAAAATTGTTAATGCAATAATTAATGCATACAAGAATTACACAAAGATAACACCAATTCCAAAAATTGGTTTGATTGTAGATTTCGATAAAGGAAAAGTTACTGATGTCTCTGAAGCATTATCTGAAATAATTTCAATTGGAGGAAAAGTAATGTTTGCAAAAGGTGAAGTATCAAGTTATGGTATAACCAATGGTACCACCAAAAATTCTGGTCCACTTGCAATAACTCTACAATCTGTTTCAATTAATCTTCCAAGACTTGCATTTGAATCTAATAAAGATGAAACATACTTTAGAGCAAGACTTGCATTACTTATGAAACCTGCATTGTCTTCTATGGCATTGAGAAAAAAAGACATCTCTGATCTTACTAGAAGAGGACTAAATCCAATTCTTGCAAAGAACACACAATACATGCAAAGAAGTTCTGTCTCACTAATTGTTAATCTCGTAGGACTAAAGGAATCTGTTTTCAATATTCTTGGATTCCAAGATAATAAAGAAGGAAGAGACATACTCAACAAAGTAATAGAAACCGCAGTAGATGTTGCAGCCAAAAAAGGTAAGGAACTCGGCGATACTGTTGCTATATCCATGACTGAAACCGAAGGATCTAGCCGATTTGCAAACCTAGATGGAGAGAAATATGGTAAAAATTCTGCTCTCAATTCTATGGATAGTGACTATTATTCACAAGGAATAGTCCTTAATGCCTCTGAAATAGGTGATTATACAAATAAAACTGAAATTATATCTGAATGTAACAAGTTATCTAAATTACTCAACGGTGGACTACTAGTCACTCTTAATATTGATCAGAATGCAAGTTCATCTGATATTAAAAAATCAATTGAGAAAGCAGCAGAATTAACATCTTCATTCAAGCCTGTGAAAAAAGTTGCACTCTGTGGTGAATGTGGATTCAAAGATGAACCATTTGTAGACAAGTGTCCAAAGTGCAAGTCTTCATATGTAATCTGAAATTCGTAAATTCAAAACTAGTTCCGATCATTTTAAAAAATATTTGATCAGTTTTCGACATGCGATCATCGTTGTCTACTCATGACTAAGTCATTAACACCATTACAACATCGATTGGACCGTTGTCAATTTTATTGAACTGAAATTTTAGAAAAAACTGCCAAATCATTTATACCGTCATATTTCTTACCTCTTGCGGGGAGATTATAATTGGATAAATCACAAATAGAAAGTACTATCAATGAGATCCGTAAGCGCAGTGGCGCTATAACGGCTTTCAATCAAGATAAAATTTCAAACGCTATATTCAAAGCGTTGGCAGCCACCTCTAAAGCCGACCGTGCGCTAGCCGATCAACTTGCAAATAAAGTTGTGCAAAAATTAGTCGAACAGGGATTCACAAGTTCTAGAACTCCTAGTGTTGAGGATATTCAAGACATTGTAGAATCAACCCTTATCGATTGTGGTAACAGCGACATTGCAAAAGCATACATCGTTTACAGACATGAACGACGAAAATTAAGAGACGAAAAAATGAAAGTATTGAACAAAAAATCTCTAGATCCAGTATCCAAGAATTTTGATCTAAACTGCTTGAGAGTCTTGGCATCTAGATATCTTTTCAGAAATAACAAAAATGAAATCATTGAATCACCAACTCAAATGTTTGAAAGAGTAGCAATTCTAGTTGGAATAGGTGACGTTCTATATGATGCCAAAGTATTTGACAAATCTGGAAATATTACTCAAAATGTTGAAGAAGCACGCACATATCTTGAAAAACTAGATAATTTTGATTACAAATTCAAGATTGGAGAATACTTCCTAAACAAGTGGCACTTTAGATCATTGATCAACCACTATGTAACTCTAGCAAACAAAGGTCAGATGAAAGTCAGCTTTAAAGATCTTTTAACACTACTTGCAGCAAAAGAATTTGATGATTATGCAGACAAAATCACAGAATATTTTGAATTGATGACTGCACAAGACTTCCTGCCAAACTCACCAACAATGATGAATGCAGGTGGTAGACTTGGTCAACTTTCTGCCTGTTTTGTACTCGGAATGCCTGATGACATGGAACAAATCATGAAATCTACTTCTGATGCAGCACTAATTTTCAAATCTGGTGGTGGAGTTGGAATTAATTATTCTGATCTTCGTGAAGAAGGAGACATTGTTGCATCAACATCTGGTGTAGCATCTGGTCCAGTCTCTTTCATGAATATCATCAATACCGTAACTGAAGTTGTAAAACAAGGTGGGAAAAGAAGAGGAGCTAATATGGGAATCATTGAAGCTTGGCATCCCGATGTTGAAAAATTCATCACAAACAAAACCGAACCTGGTGTATTGGAAAACTTTAACGTCAGTGTAGGTATATGGGAAGACTTTTGGAATGCACTTGTAAATACAACTGATGGCAAGTACATGTTACGTAGCCCACGTGACAGAAAACCAGTAAAAGAAATCAATGCACACCAACTAATTGATTTGATAGCCTTGTCTGCATGGAAGAGTGCAGAGCCTGGATTGATCTTCTTTGATCAAATTAACAAATACAATGTATTTGCCAAAGCAAGAAAAGCTCCACTAAGAGCTACAAACCCATGTGGTGAACAGAGTCTCTATCCATACGAATCATGTAATCTCGGTTCTATCAACTTGGTGAATCTTGTAAAAAGAAAAGCAGATGGAGAATACGAATTTGATTGGCAAAGATACGAGGAAACAATCAGAAAGACAACAAGATTCCTAGACAACATCATTGATGTCAATCATTATCCTGTAAAAGATATTGACATTGCATCAAAAGATTCTAGAAGAATTGGATTGGGTGTAATGGGAGTAGCAGATCTGTTGTACAAATTAAAAATTCCATACAACTCTAAGGCAGGATATGATCTACAATCAAAACTATCTGAAGCATTGACTTATTATTCAATGGAGGAAAGTGTAGCACTTGCAAAATCTAGAGGCGAGTTCCCACTATGCTCAAAGACAGAATATCCAGAAGGAAAGATTCCAATTGCAGGATATTATGAGAAACCAAAAGAAACACACTGCTATGAATGGGATGCACTAATTGAAAAAATCAAGAAACATGGAATAAGAAATGTCTTGACTACTACAGTAGCTCCAACAGGAACACTCTCTATGATTGCTGACTGTTCAAATGGAATGGAACCAGCATTTGCTCTAGTATTTGAGAAGAGAGTAACTGTAGGTAGATTCTTCTACACTAACAAAATTGTTGAAGAAGCACTCAAAGAACATGGACTATACAGTGATGAACTACTTGCAAAGATTGCAGACAACTATGGATCACTAAAAGGAATTCCTGAAGTTCCTCAATGGATGCAAGATGTTTTTGTAACTGCCATGGATATTCACTGGGCAGATCATCTGATGGCTCAAGGTGTATGGCAAGACTGGATAGGAAATGCAATTGCTAAAACAATTAACATGCCATATGATGTCACTGCAGAAGATGTAAAATCTGCATATTTGTTGGCTCATGAGTTGGGACTAAAAGGAATCACAGTATATCGTGATGGTTCTAGACACAAGCAAGTACTTCACATGACAAGCGAAAATGCACAAAAAACATTTGATGTTACACCAAGCGAACATGTTACTCATTATGTAACAACTATGATTTCAAATCCATACATCAAATCACATGTACATGATTCACTTGAACTCAAAGTTCATGATGAAGAAATTACATCTGAACCTACAAGACAAGAAGTATCTGAAGACAGATTATGTCCAACATGTAAAAACAATCTTGTATTTGTAGAAGGATGTAGTATTTGTATCGAATGCGGATACAGTGGATGTACATCTGGTTAGAAAATAAAAATCACAACTTTTTTACTCCCTTTTTATTCTAAACCAGCATGGATAGGAAGCTTCTAGGAATATCTGTAGGTATAGTCGTAATTGCTATAATTGGAATAGTACTTATCACATCAAATCTTGAATTAACTTCTCAGAAACATAATGAAAAAATTGGTCTTGTAATTAACACACCAAATCCGTCCATATCCTTGCAAGACTTGAAGCAGATCTATGCTGATGCATCATCTACTGGAATTGGAAGAAGCAACGTGTATCTATTTTGGAATATTGTAGAGCCTGTAAAAGGAGAATATGACTGGAAGCAATCAGATGTTTTGATGAGTTTCAATAAAAATAATGATCTCAAAGTTACACTGTACTTTTCTGTGATTAATGGAGAAACACTAGGACCATTTCCAAACTGGATTGGAAAACCATCTATTAATGCAATCGGCGAAGACAGATTGGTCAGTGTTCTTGATGCAATCTTGTCTCGTTATAATATAATAGACACAGTTGTAATTGCTGGTGAGACAGAGTCACAATTTCGTTATTATGAGCAAAATATTCCTGTGTACAAAGAACTTTTCAACGGCGTATATACAAAATTAAAAGAAAAACATCCTGATGTAAAGATAGGAAATGCATTTGCATTACATAATGTAATTAATAAAAATCTAGAACATGTTGTAACTGATCTGGCACTTGGAGACTTTGTTGCTTTCTCATATTCTCCAGTAGATACCTTAAATGATATTGTAAAAACTCCTCAGGAAGCAAAAGAGGATTTACAAACAATTTTTGAAATGGTGCCTGATAAAAAAATTGGATTGTTTGAGCTTAGTTGGAGCACATCTGATTTTGTAGGTGGAAATAAGACCTCTCAGAAAGTATTTCTAGAAAAGTCATTTGAATTTTATACTGAAAATGAATCTAAAATTGAGTTTCTTACCTGGTATAGGCAATATGATAGACCTGATGGAACATGTAATGTTGAAAAACCAGAAATTGCCAATAAAGCTATTAGTGTAGGTGGCGGTTCTAGTTTAGGAAGCAGTGAATATGTAATTGAGCGATTAAGTCATTACATTTGTAGTTCTGGATTATTGGATGCAGATGGAATTCCAAAACCAAGCTGGAATGAATTTAAAAATCAAATCGAAATGATTAACTAAAATGATCTCTTTAATTTTAGCAGAATCTGCATTAGAACTTGTTCCTTTTGAACTACAAGATCATCCTTCAGTATTATCACATGCACAAAAACTAGGAAAAGATTCATCTGAAATATTGCTTGATAATTCTTGGCATTTTGCTGCCATGAAAGGAATGAACAACGAAATTAAACGAGGTAGACCTGACTTGGTTCATTTTTCTATATTGGAAGCAACCACAATTCCTTTGTATTTACAAAATAAAATCAAAATCTATGTTCATACAATTGATGATAAGGTAATTTACATTGGGGAAAATGTTCACATTCCAAAATCATATCATAGATTTGCAGGTTTAATTGAAAAATTATTTTTAGAAAAAACTATACAATCTAATAACAATATTTTATTGGAAATCAAAGAAAAATCTTTTCCTGAACTAATTAATGAAATAAAACCTTCAAAAATTATTGGGTTTTCTACAAAAGGAAAACTAAGCTCCTTTGAAAAAATTAGTCATGAAATTTCAAATAATACATGCATAGTTATTGGTGGATTTCAAAAAGGTCATTTTTCTGAATCAACAACTAGCGAAATAAATCACTTATTTTCAATCAACATCTTGTCTTATGAGGCACATGTGGTAATTGCACGTATGCTCTATGAGTATGAAAAAACCGTTTTTATGTAGGAAATTAGGTTTGTTTTCTTATGCAGTCATAGTATAGCCTGGTTAGTATTCGGGGTTTCCAACCCTGTGACGCGGGTTCGAATCCCGCTGACTGCA
>JBHIUL010000013.1:10645-15761 GCA_042138315.1 Nitrosarchaeum sp. | reverse complement strand
AATCATTTCAAAAAACTTTGCCCGGCTCCCAATTTATCGAAACTGTTCCATTTCCAATTCCACCTAAATATGGATGGCAAGTTAACCCTGTAACTTTTTTGATAGATCATGATACATTTGGAAAAGTTTCTCTTAAAACTGAAATACACCCACATGGCGAACCTGCACCTCCAATAATATATGGTCGTCCTTAGATCACACACAAGATTTTATTGCAGCTTTGAAAAATTACCTCATATTGGATATTTTTGATTTAAAAAAAGGTAAAAGAGGGGCAATTGCCAAAGCCATTTCTATAGTCGAAAATAATCCAAAGGAAGCAAAAAAACTACTCAAACAAATATTCAAAGAAACTGGAAATGCATCAATAATTGGAATTACTGGACCTGCAGGTGCTGGCAAAAGTTCACTAATCAACAAAACATCTGTGGCATTGAAAAAACTTCATACTAAACCAGCTGTACTTGCAATTGATCCTACTAGCCATGTTACAGGAGGTGCAATATTGGGTGATAGAGTTAGAATGACTGAATCTACTGATTCTGGAACTTATATTCGTAGTATTGCATCACGTGGAGCAACCGGTGCAATATCTAGATCCTTGAGAAATAGTATTAGGATTTTAGAATATGCTGGGTTTAATCCGATAATAATTGAAAGTGTTGGTGCGGGCCAAACCGAAGTAGAAATATCCAACATTGCAGATGTTACTGTAGTAGTTTTTAATCCAAACACTGGTGATAGTATACAAACCATAAAAGCTGGTTTGACTGAAATAGGTGACATTTATCTTGTTAACAAAAGTGATCTTGATGGGGCTAATCAGCTCTTTGATGCAATTCGTGAATATATTGGCTCATCTGATAAAAATCCAATATTTTTGAAAACATCTGTAAAGAAAAACTCTGGCATAACTGAATTTGCCAAGACCTTAAAAGAAGTGATGACTATTAAAAAGAAGAATAAACAAGAAAAAGATATGGCTAGACTAGAAACTGAGTTAAAAGATATTATTTTAAATAACATGAGTGAAAAGATCGAAACAATGCTTGAATCTGATAAAACCTTTTCAAAATATCTTAAAAAAATTCAATCTAAAAAAATGGACCCTTTTGAAGCTGCAGATAAAATTACAAAATCTTTGATAAAGTGAAAAATATGGTAAAAAAACAAAATACAAAAAAGGAACCTGAAAAAAAATTCGTCACAGATTCTAATTTTCCAGTAAAGAGAATATATCATAAATCATCTAAAAAATATGTAAAAGAAGATTCTGGTGTTTACCCATATACTCGTGGAATTCATCCTGGAATGTTTCGTGAGCGATTTTGGACTATGAGACAATATTCTGGTTTTGGAGATGCAAAATTAACAAATGAACGATTCAAGTTTATGCTTGAAAAAGGTCAGACAGGCCTTAGTATGGCTTTTGATCTCCCAACTCAAATTGGTCATGACCCTGACTCTACACCTGCAGAAGGTGAAGTGGGAAAAGTTGGTGTTTCAATTGCATCTCTTAAAGACATGATGACTGCTTTTGATGGGATTCCACTTGGTAAAGTTAGCTCTTCGATGACTATCAATTCAACGGCATCAACATTACTTGCATATTATATTGTCGTAGGTGAATCACAAGGATTCAAAAGTACTGAATTAAGAGGTACAACTCAAAATGATATTCTCAAAGAATACATTGCAAGAAATACCTACATCTATCCTCCAAAACCCTCCATGAGATTAATTGGTGATATGATTGGATATTGCGCTGAAAAAGTTCCTCAATGGTATCCTGTCTCTATCTCTGGTTATCATATGAGAGAAGCTGGATGTACTGCAACACAAGAAGTTGCATTTACTATTGCAAATGCTATTGCATATATTCAAACTTGTATTGACCGTGGATTGAAAATAGATGATTTTGCACCACGACTTTCATTTTTCTTCTGTTGTACAATTGAATTCTTTGAAGAAGTTGCAAAGTTCAGAGTTGCAAGAAAGGTGTATGCTAAAATTCTTAAAGAAAAATTTCATGCAAAGGATCCTCGTTCATTACAATTAAAATTCCATACACAAACAAGTGGTGAATCTCTGACTGCACAGCAACCTGATAACAACATTGTACGTGTTGCCATACAAACAATGGCTGCAGTAATGGGTGGAACTCAATCACTCCATACAAATTCTAGAGATGAAGCATTGGCTTTACCAACTCAGGAATCTGCAAAAATTGCTCTTAGAACACAACAAATTGTTGCTCATGAAAGTGGTGTTACTAAAACTGCAGACCCTATGGCAGGTTCTTACTATCTTGAGGAATTATGTGATCAAATCGAAGAGAATGTTTGGAAATATCTAAAACAAATTGAGAAAATGGGTGGTTCAATTAAGGCAATAGAAAAAGGATTCTTCCAATCTGAAATCCGACAAAATGCATATCGTCTAAAAAAAGAGGCTGATGTAGGTGATAGAATTATAGTTGGTGTAAACAAATATTCTGAAGTTGAGGAAAAATCCCCTGAATTATTAAGAATTGATGATAGAATTGAAATTCAACAAAAGAAAGCCCTCAAACAACTAAGATCATCCCGTGATAATAAAAAACTTGAAAAAGCATTATCTGCAATGAAAAGTGCAGCTGACACTGATGATAATTTAATGCCATACATCATTGAATCTGCAAGAGCCTATGCAACCACCGGTGAAATTAGCAACACATTCCGAGAAGTATTTGGCGAATACCGTCCAAAAGAAGTCTTTTAGCGTTTAAAATATTTTAAAATAATTTTCTTCATTTTACATCTTTATTTAGATTCTATGAAGATTACATCAATTAGATCTTGATTGCTTCTTTTAGTTACTGTATCTCGATTTGCACTGTGATAATTTTGCAAATGAGCTTTTCTTGTTTTTATTCCGTATTCTCTACATAATCTGCAAAAATATGTTATTTGCCTTTCTGATCTTGGCTTTGATTGCATTTCATCGTATTCTAATACTGAATTCAACATACTTGACGACTATCCTCTTCATATTTTAATTTTGTCATAATTATGACAATCCGTAATTTATAGATGAATTTTGCAAAATCTTTATATTTTGTAATGTCTATTACATTAATTCGGTGAATATAATGTGGTTTGATGACCAATTCGAACGAGCATTTCGAAGATTATCACATCCATTTTTTACCACGGATGATGTCTTTGAAATTCCAAAAAATGGGCAAATTCAAACATTTGGTCCCTATTATTATGGCTATGAAATGACAATGGGACCTGACGGAAAACCTCATGTAAAAGAATGGGGTAATGTTAGACCAACAAATTCTATTGCAGAGTCTGACGTAAGAGAACCATTCGTTGATGAAACTATCGACGAAAAAAACCGTATACTCAAACTAGTTACCGAGATGCCTGGTATTGAAAAGTCTGACATCCAGGTAAATGTGGTAGATGATGCGGTGCTGATATCTGCCCAACACGGTGACAGAAAATATGGCACAAAAATTCCACTAAAATACAAAGTGGATGAAAACACTGCAAAGGCACAGTATACCAACGGAGTACTTGAACTGACACTGTCTCTTGCCGAAGAGAAACCAAAAGGCAAGATTGTGTCAGTCGAATAGGGAGGGAACAAAATGATCATTCAAAACATTCCCCCTCTTTTTGAAACCCTCTCGCAACGTCTAAGAATGGCGTGGACATCACATATGCCACGCTTTTCTTTTTCAAAACGAGGTGAAAAAAATGCCGGATGAATCTTGTCGAAATTGTGGTGCCGAACTTCATGTGCAGTCAACATGTTCTGAATGCCATGAACCCATTCAGCAAATTTGTCCTGAATGTAACTACTCTACACTGGAAAGGATTCATTCTGACTGTACTTTAGGATTGGAGATGATTTCAACATCAAGTTCTCCTGGACAAACACATCAAATGAGAACTGATTAGTTCTCCATTCTTCTTTTATTTGAGATGTTTTTCAAAATAATTATTTTAAAATAGGTATGAAATATAACAAAAAGAATGAAAATTGATCATATTGCAATTGCTGTTACTGATGTAGAAGAATCAGCCAAAATATACCAGCAAGCGTTAGGTGTTGAAGATGTTGAATTTGAAACTGTTGAAACTGAAGGAGTAAAAATTGCAATTCTGCATCTGGAAAATGGACGAATTGAATTAATGCAACCAACAAATGATGAAAGCCCAATTAAAAAATTCCTTGATAAAAAAGGTCCAGGTCTTCATCATATGGCTCTGGAAACGGATAATATCGAAGGCGAGGTTTCTAGAATGGAGGGATGCGGTGTTCAATTCTTAGGAAAAATCCGACCTGGTTCTGCTGGCACCAAAGTCACATTCATTCATCCAAAATCTCTTCATGGTGTCTTGGCCGAACTTTGCTCACACCCAAAATAATTTTTTAATTTATTATTCCATCATTTTTAGTGTATCTGACGCAGTAATTATCCCAACAATTTTAGATTTTTTTGAAACAAGTATGCATTTTGAATATCTGATTAATGGAACAAGAACATTTGCCGGTGTGTCATAATCTACAATTGGTGGAACCGGTTCCATTGTATCTGACAGCTTTGCATTTTTTAATTCAGATTCTCCTACATCTGCAAGATGTTTTACAATTCCATCTTCTGATATTACTCCTACTAGTTCATTTCCATTGAAAACCGGAATCTGACTTATAGATGATTCATGCATTTTTTTTATTGCATCGTGAAGTGTATTGCTTGGTTTTAGTTTTACGACATCTTTACTACAGAAATCACCTGCTTTGTGAGATGATGATTTTCCTTCTAAGTTTGCAAGACTGTCAAAAATTCTTTTAGCTGTTTCGTAGCTCGGTTGACTTCTACCCGATTCAATCTGGTTGATCATTGATGTGCTTACTCCAGTCATGGAGGCAAGAGTTTTTTGTGTAATGCCTAATTTTAGTCTCATTTGTTTAATTGAATCAATTCTTGGTAACAATCTGTATTGATGTATGTGTAACTGGTTTTAAAATGTGCTCTGTGATTATTTTCTTTTAGATTTATTCTTTCTTGCAGCTTTCTTTACTGGTTTTCTTGCAGCTTTCTTTACTGGTTTTCTTG
>JBHIUL010000013.1:7269-10545 GCA_042138315.1 Nitrosarchaeum sp. | reverse complement strand
AGCTTTCTTTACTGGTTTTCTTGCAGCTTTCTTTACTGGTTTTCTTGCAGCTTTCTTTACTGGTTTTCTTGCAGCTTTCCCTGCTTTTTTAGGATATAATATCGCTGCTTGGGCTGCTGCTATTATTGCAATTGGTAATCTATGTGGTGATGCACTAACATAGCTTAGATTTGCATTATGGCAGAATTTGATTGAGTTTGGATCTCCTCCATGTTCACCACAAATCCCTATCTCCATACCTGGTTTTATTGCTCTACCAGCTGCAATTCCAATTTTCATCAAACTTCCAACTCCGTTTACATCAATTGATTGGAATGGATTTCTCTCAAGAATTTCTTTATCCATGTATTCTGGAAGGAATTTGCCTTCTACATCTTCACGACTGAAACTAAATGTTCCTTGAGTGAGATCGTTTGTACCAAAACTGAAAAATTCTGCAGTACCTGCAAGTTCATTTGCAGTTAATGCTGCTCTTACCACTTCGATCATTGTTCCAAAATTAATTTTTAATTTCATGTTGTGCTTTAATTCCATCTCTTTTTTTATTGCGTCATAGATTTTTTTAATATGATTCAGTTCTGCTATGCTACTTATCTGTGGAATCATTATTTGCGGATATGCATCCACTTTGTTTTTGGCCAATTCTGCTGCAGCTTCAAACACTGCTCTGATTTGCATTTCATAAATTTCTGGGTATGTGATTCCAACTCTGACTCCTCTATGGCCCATCATTGGATTGATTTCAGCTAATTCTTTTGCTCTCTTTAATACAATTTTTGCTTTTGCTGCTTCAGATACATCGTTTTTTAATTCCAATTTGTGAATTTTTTCAGTCAACTCTTCTGGATTTGGTAAGAATTCATGTAATGGTGGATCTAGTAATCTGATTGTTACTGGATAGCCTTCCATTGCTTTTAGAATTTCAATAAAATCACTTTTCTGTAATTCTCCTAGTTTGTTTAGTACTTTTTTTCTCTCTTCGATATTTTCTGCCATGATCATATCTACAAACAATCCTATTCTGTCACTTCCATTGAACATTCTTTCTGTTCTGCAAAGACCAATCCCTTGTCCTCCAAACTCCCTTGCTAATCTGGCTCCTTCTGGAGTATCTGCATTTGCTCTAATTCCTATTTGTTTAACTTTTTGTGCCCATTCTAGGATTGTTTTGAAATCTTCTGTGATTTTTGGTTCTGTTGTTGGAATCTCTCCAAGGTAAACTGATCCAGTACTTCCATCAATTGTAATTGCATCTCCCTCATGTACTATTTTTCCATCAACACTGCATTGTTTGTTATCATAATCTATTCTTAAATCCGAGCACCCAACTATACATGGTTTTCCCATTCCTCTTGCAACAACTGCTGCATGTGATGTTTTTCCACCTCTACTAGTTAGAATTCCTACTGATTCAAAGAAAGCTGGAACATCCTCTGGTTTTGTTTCTTCTCTGATTAGAATTACCTTGGCACCATTTTCTCCCATCGCTGTTGCTCTTTTTACATCTAGTACAGCTATGCCACTTGCTGCCCCTGGCGATGCTGCAATTCCTTTTACTAACAATGTATAGTTTCTAATAGATTTAGAATCAATTGTTCTGTGAAGTAATTGTTCTAGTTGTTCTGCATGAAGTCTTGTTAGTGCAGTATTTTTGTCAATTAATTTTTCATTGACCATATCTACTGATGTTTTTACCATTCCAACTGCATTCATCTTTGCATTTCTTGTTTGTAATAGATAGAATTTTCCTTGCTCAATTGTAAATTCAATGTCTTGAGGTTCTTTGTAATGTCTTTCTAATTTTTCACATGTTTGCTCTAATTGTTTGTATGATTCTGGCATTTCTATTTTCATTCCGTCTACTGGCTTTCCGGTTCTGACTCCTGCTACGACATCTTCTCCTTGTGCGTTAACTAGATATTCACCAAAAAGATGTTTTTCACCGTCTCCTGGATTTCTTGTAAATACAACTCCTGTGGCACTATCGTTTCCCATATTTCCAAATGCCATTGAAACTACATTTACTGCAGTGCCATCTGCAATGTCTTTTGTGATGTTGTTTTTCTCTCTGTATACTATTGCTCTTTCTCCCATCCAACTTCCAAATACTGCTTTTATTGCTAACTCTAATTGTTCAGTAGGATCAGAAGGAAATTTTGCTCCGGTATGTTTTTCACAAATTTTTTTGTATTCTGTAACCACTGCCTTTAGAGATTTTTCATTTAATGCACTGTCTGCTTGTACTGCTTGGTTTATCTTTGCATGCTCTAAAACCTCATCAAATTTTTTATCATCGACACCAAATACTACTTTGCCAAATAATTGAACGAATCTTCTGTATGAATCCCATGCAAATCTTTGGTTATTGCTTTTTTTTGCAAGACCTTCTACTGTTTCATCATTTAACCCTAAATTCAAAATAGTGTCCATCATTCCAGGCATGGATATAGCAGCTCCTGATCTTACGGATACTAGTAATGGATTTTCTTTTGAATTCCATTTTTTCCCAGTTTTCTTTTCAATTTTTGCAATATTTTTTTTAACTTCTGCCATCAAAGTACTTGGTAATTTTTTATTATTTTGATAATACATTTTACAAACTTCTGTAGTTATTGTGAATCCAGGTGGAACTGGCAATTTCAGTCTGGTCATCTCACAAAGCCCTGCACCTTTTCCTCCTAGGAGCTTTTTGTTTCTCCCATCACCTTCATCATAAAAGTAAACTTGCTTCATTTTTACCTAGGTTATCAAATCAAAATCAGGGGTTTTTAAAGCATTGCCTTGACACTATTCATTTATTGATTAACTCTGTTGAATTCAATTTGATTTTATAATATAAATAAAAAACAAACTACCACATGTAATCAATTGTCTGTGAATTACATCTGTTTTCTCTGTATTTTTCTATTGCCTGGTGAATGTCTTCGATAGTTTTTTCATCCAGATAATCTAGCACGTCGTTAATTTTAACCTCTGATTGATTGCCGTTTTGTATTATTTCTTGAATGCTCAATCAGATTTGCTCTCAAAAATAATGCATTTAAATTTTTTTTAGAATGCGATCATCGGATTTATTTTTTCTAAATTCTATTTGTTCTTTTGTTAACAGTTACAACTTGGTTTTTTCTTTGTATGTGCTTTAATCATATGGCGAAGCATTCTTTCTGGTTCTGAGAATTCCATGCCGCACTCCATGCATTTAGTATCTAAACTGACTTTTTCTTTACCAAATAATTTCATAAAGCCAATTTTAACTATAATATTAAAAGTGTTTAT
>JBHIUL010000013.1:0-7169 GCA_042138315.1 Nitrosarchaeum sp. | reverse complement strand
TGTCCTGAAACAATTCCTGCACCACAAAGTAGTTTTGTTTTATTTTTTGCACTTTTCACAGCATCTGATGCTTTAATTATTATCTCTGGTTTTTCATTTGATACTGCTTTCCCTGAACCAATCAATTCTGGTGGTTCTATTGCAATAAAATCTGGATTTAGTTTTGCATATTTTTTAGCTTCTGCTACATCTTTTACACATACTATTGATATCATTTTTAATTCTTTTAACTTCAAAACTAATTTGCAAATTTGGTCGCTAGAAATTCTGTGTTCACTATGATTGATCAGTGATCCGCTTACTTTGGATTTTTTTAATAATTCTGGTATGACAAATCCAGTAGTACTTCCTATCTTGGAATCATCTACATGTTGTGCTAAAATTGGAATTGAACTATTTGATACCGCACCGATTAGATGTTGTGGTGGTGCAACTGCAATCTTTATTTTATATTTTTTTGAAATTTTTTCAACAATTTTTACAAACTCTGTGATTTTACTTCCTGCAACCTCCTCATAGTTTTTACAATTAATTATGAACATTTCTTTCTTTGAAAATTTTCACATCGTATTTAATCCTTGATTGTATGTTTTATTGATTTATTTTTGATGTCTTTTCATATCTTTTTTTCATAAATAATACTGTCATCATAAGAAAAATAGCTGCAACATTTGTACCTATTATGAATACATCTGATACTATAACTCCGTAAATTAACCACAATATTGCGCCTCCAGAAATTAAAATCATCAGATATTTTGAAACGTCTTTGAGACTTTTTGTCCTGTATCCTTTGATTATTTGTTCTACCCATCCTGATAGAATTAAAATTCCTGCTGCCACGCCAAGTATTGTAAGTAGAGTTCCGTCCACTTCCATCCTAAATCATTAACTCCAAAAAAATTCATCTAACCCTGTTTGTTTCGGTTTTCCTAACATCGTTGCAAAATCTAAATCCATTGAAGATGTGATTTGATCTAATGTAGATTCCATAAATTCCATGTATTTTTTTGAATCTATCTCTTCTTTTTTTGCCATCTCTACTGGTTTGACTCCTGGTTTGTTTAAAATTTTGACATATGAAATCTTATCTCCTTTTTTTACTTCTCTAATTGATTCAAGTAATTTTGCAGCTCGTATGTGTTGTGGAATAGTTTTGATATATTCTGATGGTGCTTTGCTGATCATTACGTTGAATGTTAAATCTTGTAGTGGTATTTCTTTTGCTTCTACTTTTTTTGCACATGTTGCAATTTTGTTTGTTATCTCCTTTTTTGCATTCTCAAATCCTGCAACTGTTTCTACTTTAGATAACACATCAAGCAATTCATAAAATAAATTTCTGATAAATGGAGGCGTGTGTGATTTTTTCCCCGTTAATCCTTTTACATCTACTGTCCCTGATTTGGTCACTCCTAGATAATTTTTCTTTCTATTACTTAATACACAATATCTATACACTTTATCAATTTCTAAATCTACACCATGTTCTTTTTTTGCTTGTTCTATTACTGTATGAATTTGCTCATCTGTTGGTTTTTTGATAAATAACGAATCCGTATCACCGTATAAAACCTCAATTCCTATTGCTTCGCATTTTTTAATAGTTTCTAAAATTGTGTATCTCCCAATTGCTGTTGTTGCTTCTGCTGCTGGAAGAAAATATAATGGAAAAATTTCAGCACCCATTACCCCATAACTTGCGTTTAAAATTACTTTGAGTGCTTGACTGACAACTGTGTATTGCTGTCTTTGTTCTTCTGTTAATGTCTCTTTTTTTGAGAGACTTTTGTAATAATTGACTCTCAAATCTCGCAATGATCCAATAATTATTGCTGTGATTCCATTTCTTTTTGTGCATGCCCAATGATTTGTTTGTGGGATGGTATTTTTCTTGCATTCATCATGAGAACATCTTACTGTTTCATATGATATGTTTCTGACTTTGATGATACTTGGGTATAGACTGGCAAAATCCATAACAACTACATCAAAATGAATTCCTTCTTTTGGGTCTATGACTAACCCTCCTCTGTATTTTTTATCTTTGATTACTGCATCTGATGTTACTCCTTCTGATCTTCGTTCAAGTTCTTCTCTTTTTGGAATTAGTGCATTTCTTTTTCTGTGTTCATAGTACAGTAAGCTTCTGATCCATTGAGATACACCCATTCTTGCAATGTCATCAATTGGCATTCTTCCTATCCTTGAAATAATTACAAGTAAATCCATCAAGAGATCTTTGTTGAAACTTGTAAGCTCGTATGTTAGTAGTGCATCATTGTAACAATAGTTTGCAGTTTGATATAGACTGAGTTGATCAAACTCTAAACCATAATCAATTTTTTCTTTACCTAGTAATGCCTTTGATACACTATTCAATGAAAAATCTGTGTATTTTTGACTAAATGCATAAATCTGAAATGAACGATTTGAGAGAGTTCTATACAAATCAATATGTACGCCATGTTTTAGTGTTGCAGAGTCTCTCATCATGTATAGTGGATTGTCTTCATTTTTTATCCCAAGTCTTTCTGCCCTGTTAAACAAATATGGTAAATCAAATTCGTCTCCGTTATACGTTAGCACAAAAGGAAACTCTTCAATTATTTTGAATGCATCTAAAATCATTTCTTTTTCTTTATCTGGTTCATAAAATACAATCTTGATGTCTTTACCAAGTTCGTTTGTTCCTTCTTCTGTTCCATCCGTTCTTAAAACAAAAATCTGATCACATCCCTTTGTTCCTTTTAGACCAATAGCTGTGACCTTTTTTTCTGCAACCTTTGGGTCTGGAATTCTTCCTATTTCAGCCTCAACTTCAATATCTACGCTCAGCCTTTTGATTCTGGGTATTGGTTGATTCAATAAATCTGCCCACTCTGAAATTAATTCTTTGAACTCTTTTGGGTCTACCATGTTTTCGCTATCTACTTTATCCCACAACAAACTCTTTAGAGCAATTTTGACTTCTCCTGATATTTCTAAATCATGTGGTTTTATTTTTCCATTAATTACTTCGTAATACTTTCCAACAATCAATGATCTGTCATATAGATAATTTTCGTAATATTTGATGTCTGATTCCCATGTCTCAATTATGTTTCTAATGCTTTTGTCGCCTGTGGTTCCACCAATTGTTAGTGGGTCTGCTCCAGTTATTTTTGATAAAACAACTTCTTCATCTTTAATTAAATCATGACGTTTCACTGTTTTTATTTCTAAAATGTCATCTCTGTCTTGTAAAAATTCTAATTCTTCTGGAGATAGTCTAGAATAACAATAAGGTTTGTGTCCTATTTCATCATGCCATAAAATTAATTTTTGTGATTCTGGTTCATAAAATTTTAACACTGCTGCTTTTGTTATGTTATCATATGTTGCTGACACTAGCATTGATGGTGGCATTGTTGTGATTTTTTCTGTTTCTTTAACGTTAACTTGCATGTGATCACTTGATGGAATTTCCATATTTGTTAACTAGTCGTTCTGCCCATTTGGCAATTTTATTTTTGTCCATATGAATCACTTCTACACCTGCCTCTTTTAACAACTCAAAATCTGTTTCTGGATACGAATCAAGACAAACAAATTTTTTAATTCCAATTGTAATTGCCATTTTTGTACATTCTAAACATGGGACAAATGTTGTATATAGCACGGCACCTGCAATTCCAGCTTCTATTCCTAAAATTGCACAATGCATTATGGCATTAGCTTCTGCATGGTTGCAAAGGCATCTATCTAATGATGCTCCTGATTCTATCTTTCCTTCCATTCTTAACTGACATCGTTTACATCCCCCATCAAAACAATTTTTGATTCCTGGTGGAGTTCCGTTATACCCTGTTGCCAATTGTCTGTTGTTACGTACAATCACTGCTCCTACTTGTCTGGTTATGCAATTTGAACGAAGTTTAGCTAATTCTGCTTGAAGCATAAAATATTCATCCCAATTGGGTCTCTCAAAAGACTTGCTCACACAATACGTGCCTATCTGTTCAATATATTGATTCATGCTTATTTTCATTGTTATGTGTTGAGATCATCCAAATTACGGAAAGCTATCTGTTTTGTGTAATTTCTTAAACTCTTCTGATTATGATCTTGTTTTATTATATCAAATAGAATTTCATGACAAACTGGAATAACCCACAATCAAAAGGAATTTCAGATCATATACGTAGCTTAAAAAAAGAAGCACCATTAAAACCAAGAATTCAAAGTTCTCTTGTACATTTGACTAAAACTGTTTCATCTCTAGATTACAAAGTAAAAACTCTGGATGAAAAAGATGCAAAATTATTTAACCGAATTGTCCTTGCAAAAAAGAACCATGATACAACAACTGGAAGAGTGCTTGCAAACGAATTAGTAGAATTAAGAAAGAATAAAAAAATTCTAACAACTATGAAAGTCTCATTAGAACAAGTTAATCTTAGATTATCTACAGTTTCTGATTTAGGTGATGCAATGTCTTCACTTGGACCAATAATGGCAACAATGAATGCATTAAAACCTGCTTTAGGAAAAATCATGCCCGAAGTAAGCCGTGAATTCGAATCATTGTTTGGAATTCTAAACGAATCCATCTCTGGTTCATTTGAAGGAAGCTTTGGAACTGATTCTGTTTCAAACGAAGAAACTGAAAGTATACTCAAAGAAGCAGCTGCTGTGGCTGGAACTCGTGTAGGTGATAAGTTTCCATCTATTCCAACTGGAATTTCTTCATCAAATTCTATAGGTCTCCAGTAATAAAACATCAAAAAATTACTCTAATTTTGAACATTTGTTAACTTGAAACATAACAAAATACGATATGATTAGTATAACTTCTTCTACTCTCTTATTAATGAGGAACATCTTGTCGATACGTACTGAGGTAATGTTATGTCTAAACTAGCTCCACTTCCACCAGCCCCTGTTCTGATGATTTGTTTTGGTCATTGTGGTATTGGGCTTGGTGCTGAATCATATAGGCGATTATTATTAGATGTTGGTGCAGACCCATTAAAACCCACATTGAATTCAAAAGATGAGTCTCGTGTTCTAAAAAGATATGGTAGTACAATTTTGAGATTCTCTCCGTCTTATGGGGGTAATGATATTCCACTTATACCACGAGCATTGCTTGTTGACTTGGATCCAAGAGCTGCTAATCTTATTTTACAATCCTATCCTGATCTTTTTGCATTGCGTGATCAACACGTAATTCATGGTGCAGGAGGTGCAGCAAGAAATTGGGCTGAAGGAAAGACGAGATTTTTAGAAGAAATGAAAACTAAAGTGGATATTAAAAAACAACTATCTGCAATTTCTCCAGAACCTGTAAGAGGTTATGTTGTTCCATTTGCTATGGGTGGTGGAACTGGAAGTTCTTTTTCAAGTGCTTTTATCGAATATATCAAAACCAGTACAAAAGAACATGCAACAGTTGCAACATTTGGTTTACTCCCTGAATTTGGCTGGGATCCTGTGATTTTTGAAGCAGCTGCAATCAATATTGTAATGAACTTGGAATATCAGATAAAGTACAGCGATTGTTCTATTCTGCTTTCTAATAAGGCGTTAAGACAACTTGCACATAAACATGAAAAGAAATTACAGAAAATTCCTTCTATCATAGATGATTTGCCAAAAGAACACGAAGTTGGATGGAAAGACTACAAAGGAATGAACTTGATAGCTGCAAATACTATTTCGATGTTTATCTCCTCTTTTGCAAGAGAAACTGAATGGGATATGTCTAATTATCGTACATGGCTTGCAACAAAAAAACCAAAGTTTGCTGTTCCATGGATTATGCCTGTTAGTCCATCTGAAAACCAATGGGGAAAAGATATGCTCACATCAACAAAAAACAATACTATGGAAGATGTTCTTAATAAAATTGGCAAGAAGGAAGATGCATTATTATTTGATATTGATGAAAATGATATCCGAAACAATGGTGGTTCTCGTGATTCTTGTTGTGTTTTAGTTAAAGTAAAAGGCGAATTTGACATTAAAGAAAGGGAGTCTATTAAACGCATTATCAAAGATAAATTCAATATTGAAGAATCTAGAATGATTTTTGTAAAAATTCCAATTATGGAAGGTGAACAAGCAAGTATTGCTGTCCTTGTAAATACTAAAGCTATTGGACCAAAAATTTTAGAGATTGCAAAAGAAGCAGAAGAAGCTTGGGACGGTTACAAGGATGAATATGGGCGATGGGGACTTTCTACTGAAGAATTTAAACAAGGTTTGATGGACGTCGTACATCAATTCAGCTAATGATATGTCTGACTTTGAATTTTTAGAAAACCTTGCAATCAAAATTAAGGACAACAGATCAAAATTACATGACGTCGAAGATTCCTTATCTGATATCAACATACAACTACGTAGTATTCCTCTAAAGAGAACAACTGAATCTACATTTGCAAAAATGATTGGTGTAAACTATGATGATAAACTCATTGAACTTGAAAAGGCAAGAGATGAACTAGAGAAAACTAAGACTGATCTTAAAATTTCTATCGATAAAGACACTGATACTTTTATCACTGATCTTAGTTCTCCAAATCTGGTCATTCCTCTTGAATCTACACCAAAAATAGTGGATGGGAAGACTGTTTACAGGTATAGAAATAACGCCCAATTCAAAAATGTCTTTGATATCTTATGTGAAATATTGGGTTTAAGCTTCCCACTAGTCGTTAAAGATGTTATGCTTTCTCCTACTGAAATAGTTATAGCAGTAAAAGACGATTTTGAGGCAAAACAAAAATTCATCAACAGTTTTCATGACATACAAAACACTTTACTGATAAAAAAAAAGTAATCTAGTTTTGGCTATTTTGACCAATAACAAGAAAACAAAGGTGGAAATACTATGCTATACTTGTTAAGATATGGCAAATCAACTCTACTGTGAAGTTTGTCATAAACTCAAGTACACTCGATCTGATAAACAAAAAAAATGTGAATGCAAAGATACTCTATAACTACATTGTTGTATCTCTGATACTATTACTTTCTTTTGACAAATTAACATCAAAAACTCATTAAGGTGATATTTAGAAGATATCTATTGAGAGATTTATCTGAACCACGACATTTGGAACCCCATCTTAAGGAATCCAGTGCAATGCGTGATTTTGTTTTTGGTTTTGGCGATGGAATAA
>JBHIUL010000012.1:7914-16066 GCA_042138315.1 Nitrosarchaeum sp. | reverse complement strand
GTTTATTTTTAACATATGTTGCAGACGCTTGATTATTTCCAACTAAAATCGTTGCTAGACACGGGTTGATTCCTTGATTCTTTAATTCCTCCACAGCTTTTCTAACTCTGTCTTTTACAGTTTGAGCAACCTCTTTTCCATCTATTTTAATGCCTACCATCAAGAATAATTTTGATCTGTAGATATTTAATCCTTGAAATACTTTGAACTGACTTTGAAAATCTGGGAAAAGAAATTATGTGACTCTTTTTGGGTGATATTATGTTTATAGTGATATCTGATATTCAAATAAAATCTGACTCTGTATCTGCCTTTAAAAACTGGTTTTCTGAATCAAACAAAATAGTATCAAAATTTGATGGATTTGTAAATCGACGCCTTTTGGAAAGTAAAGACGGTAAATACCGTGTATTAGTTGAATTTGAAAGCCTTGAAAAATTTAGTAAAATGCATCAAAGTCCTGAACATGAAAAATTACATTCTGTTGCTACCACTTACATGGACAAATTACCTGAACCAAAATTTTACACTGTAGTTTCACAGTAACATGAAATCTATTTTCAATGTCAATGATTACATCAAAAAAATAAAAAAAAGCAATAATTACTTTCAGACTTTTATAAATAATGAAAATTTAGCTGCTGGTGTTTTGGTGTTATTGCCCGGAGAGAATGATACACAAGAACCACATGATAGTGACGAAGTTTATTTTATTATCAAAGGTGACGGTTTTTTAAAAATTAAAGACACTGATTATCCAATCTCTGAAAATACCATGTATTTTGTAGGAAAAAAAATCCATCATTTTTTCCATAGTAACTCAAAAGAACTAATTGCACTGTATTTTTTTGGTGGACCTGATTCTTAGCTAATTATTGTTTTTCTGCCTGAAATTTTTATTTTCTTTTCGGCAAATAATCTTACAGCTTCAGGATATGCTTTGTGTTCTTTTTCCAAAATACGTTTAGATAATGTCTTTTCTGTATCGCCTTTTTTTATCTCGACAATGTATTGTAAAATTATTGGTCCTGTGTCTACACCTGAATCTACAAAATGTACTGTGCATCCTGTATATTTTGACCCATATTCTAGTGCTTGTTTTTGTGCATCTAATCCTGGGAAAGATGGAAGTAATGCTGGATGAATATTGATGATTCTGTTTTTATATTTTTGAACAAATTCTGGACTGATTATTCTCATGAATCCTGCTAGGCACACTAATCCATTTTTTGGTGTCACCCCGTATTTTTCTAATGTTGATATTATTTTCTTGTCATATTCAAATCTACTCCCTTTGAAATCTTTACTTTCGATTATTTCTGTTTTAACGCCTAGTTTGTTTGCAATTTTTAATCCTCTTGCATCTGCTTTGTTTGATATTACTATGGCTGGGTTTATGGGGATTTTTTTATTTTTTATTGCTTTTAAAATATATTCCATATTGCTTCCACGACCCGAAATTAAAATTCCTAAATTTAGCAACTATTCGTTATATTGTTGTACCTGCATTTAACCCCTGTGAAATAATTTGATCTAGAATAAAATTTTAAATTTCAAAAACCCTTTGTTTTGTTTTACTTTGGATCTTCTAGGATGTATTGTTATGCACGTTTTAAAAAAACTATTTTTAATTCTTGAAACAAGATTGATCTGTGGTTTAGATTTGTTATACTAGTAATTTATATCAAATCTGATTGTTTTGTTTCATATTGCCTCGTCCTGTTAGAATGACAAAAAATGGTATACTGTGTGAGTTTAATGGAAAAAAAATATACTTAGATCCTAAAAACACTGATTCTGCTGGAATAAATTTTGTGTCACATGCACACTCTGATCACCTCCCTTCAAAAAATGGTGGTACAATACTTTCATCAATTGAGACAAGTAAAATTGCACATCTTAGAGGTTTTACGATGGAAAATCATGTTCAGAGTTTTGATAATTTTTCATTAATTGACAGTGGGCATATTTTGGGTGCAAGAGGTTTGCTTTTTGATGATATTTTTTACACTGGAGATATTTGTACAAGAGATCGTGGATTTTTGAAAGGTGCAATTATTCCTAAATGTAAAACATTAATCACAGAATGCACTTTTGGTTTACCTGAATTTGTATTTCCTACATTAGAACAAATACAAAAACAGGTAAATGAACTAATTTCTGAACTTTATGGAAAAGGCGTACCTGTTATTCTATTAGGATATCAACTGGGGAAGGCCCAAACAATCACTCAACTCTTTGGACATTGGGGCCCTCTCTACTTTCATGATTCTGTAAAACAAATGAATGCCCTTCATCAACAACTCGGTATATCTCTAAATGATGGAATTGGACACACTGAAGCAGAAAAATCAGGATTGTTATCTAAAAAACCTTGGGTGATGGTAGCTCCAATGATGTCTGAAAAGAATCAGTTTCTCAAAGACATGAAATCAAAATACGGCGTTGTAACTATTGGGTTTAGTGGTTGGGCACAATCTCATAGATTTGCATTTGGTAGGCGTTCTGATTATTCAATTCCAATGAGTGATCATTGTGATTTTAATGAGTTAGTAGATATGGTCATTCGTTCTGGTGCAGAACAAGTTTACACTATTCATGGATTTGTTGAAGAATTTGCTGAACACCTAAGAAAAATTGGAATCAATGCACAACCATTGCGTGAAAACTCTCTAGATGATTTTACCTAATTTGTAAATTTTCCACAACTACAATCTAACACCAAACATATTTCAGAATTTCTAACATGATCATGTGAGAAATGTTTGCATTTTTCATTTTTACATATTCTTCTTTGCGCTTCTCTTTTTACTACTGCTTGTGCAATTGAATTTGCCTTGTCTTTTGAATATCCTTTTTTATCAATATAGTAATGTACAATTCTGTTGTATAGTAAATCTGGGTTGAATTGTTTTTCTAACATTGCAATATCTGGCCTAAATACGTGATTATTGTATTAAAACAATATGTAGAACAGTATGCCTATCCTTGAAAATCCTATGAAATCTCCTACTATGAATGACCTGCGTCAGTTACGCTTGTTTGTACAAAATCGTGAGATTTTTGTTATTTAGCTGAAAAATAGGCAAATTAGATCCAAAATATATAATGCAATTTATGTCAGTTTTGTATGCCTCAATCAAAACCCATAGTTAATGTTGTAAATGTGGTTGCTTCAGCATCTGTGGACCAAAAATTTGATCTAAATAAAATAGCTGAAAAATTTCCTGATACTGAGTATAATCCTGATCAATTTCCAGGCTTAGTTTTTCGACTAAAGAGCCCAAAAACAGCAACTCTGATTTTTAGAACTGGAAAAATGGTATGCACAGGATCAAAATCTGAAGAAATGGCAAGAAACGCAGTAAAGACTGTAGTTCAAAAACTTCGAAAAGGTGGAATTAAAGTAAAACAAGATGCAGTAGTTACAGTTCAAAACATTGTAGCATCCATTAATCTGGGAGGTAAAGTACACCTTGAAAAAGCAGCTAGAACATTGCCAAGAAGCATGTATGAACCAGAACAATTTCCTGGATTAATTCATAGAATGTTGGATCCAAAAACTGTCATATTGATATTCTCTTCAGGAAAATTGGTATGTACTGGCGCAAAAAATGAATCCGATGTATTTCGTTCTGTTAATAATTTACATGCGTTATTAGAAGAAAAAAATCTAATGTTGTATGATTAATTTTAATTGATTAATTTTCAATATGTTGTAGATGTATGTTTTACTATTTTCCACCTTGTGATGGTATGTAATGCAAAGTAATCGTTGAACGAATTTTCTGAATCTTTCTAATTTTGTTGGTAATTACTTGATCAAGTAATTCTTTTGTATCTGCTTGTACCTTACAAAAAACATCATAGATTCCATATGTTCCTCTGACTTCCTTTATTTCTGGAATTTTCATAATCTCTTTGATGATTTGTTCTTCTGAACCTAAATCACATTGTATTAGGATATATGCTATTTCCATGTATTATCCTCGCATTCTTCTTCTTTTATAATCTAATCCATGACAATTGCACATACATAATGGTTCTTCACACTTGCTTGTACCTTTTTTATTCATAATGTAATTTGGTAATTATTGTATTTCAAGCAAGTCTATTTTTAACTGAAATTTTGTTTACTTTTCGTCTATATGTCAAACAATCATAAAATATGCCTGAGAAACTTTTCAGCAATTGTTTAAGTATATGTAAAATCAAATTTTAACATGTGTGAGACACTTGATGAAATTCATGAGGCTCAATTAGCTGCAGTAATTGCCAAAATGCGAAAAGCAAAGATTGCTACAGAAAAACTTTCCATGTGTAACTGATAACTTATTTCAATACTATTCCAATATCCATAAGATTTGTGTGTGTAAAATCTGTTCTTATGTTGCACTTTTGTTTTTGAAAGAACCTTCCAGAATCACTATTTTTTAAAAATTCTTTTATCGTAGATTCGTCTGTTTTTACATTCTCAGTTATTGCTCCTGCAAAAAATGTATTTCCGTCTATTCCATCTGTCCCAATTGATGCAATGACCATTTTCTTTAAATTTTGTGAATTTTTTAAAATTCTTAAAACTAATTCTTGATTTCTTCCACCAGATCCTTTACCGATAACTTCTACTGTGGTCTCTCCACCAAAAATAAGACAACTTTTTTGATCTTCTGATATGTTTTCCATAATCAATCTTGTAGCATCTTTTATGTTGCCAAAAATTTGTATTGTTTTTGTTTTATATCCTAATTCTTTCGCTTTTGATTCCATTGCTTTTAAACAATCTGTGTTATTTGCAATAATGTGATTTGAAATTTTTATTTTTTTTGGTGTTTCTGGAATTTTTCCTTTAAACCCATCTTCCAATCTTTGTGTTATTTCTAATGGGATTTTATTTTTTAATTTGTATTTGTTGATTATGTTTAATGCATCAAGAAAAGTTGTATTGTCCATATATGTTGTCCCAGATGCAATAGACGAAAGATCATCTCCTTCTACGTCTGACATTACAAGTCCAATTCCTTGACACTTGATATTTTCAACTAATCTGCCACCTTTAATTTTTGATAAATGTTTTCTAATGCAATTAAATTCTTGAATGGTAACTCCTGATTTTAATAACAAATCTGTAACATAGATTTTATCTTCTAGTGTTATGTCGTCTGGAATGGCAAGTAATGCAGACCCTCCTCCTGAAACTAGAAAAATCACCAATTCCCCTTCTCTTCTGTTTTGAAGAAATTTCATTACTTCTTTTGCAGCTTTTACGCTTGTATGATCTGGTTTTGGATGTCCTGAATTAAAAATCTGAAATTTTTTGCCTTTTATTTTTGATTTAGAGCCTTTTGGGATTACTATGATTCCACTTTTTATTGGAATTATTGCATTTAATGCTCTTGTCATAGAATCTCCTGCTTTTCCAAATGCAACTGTGTAAATGTTGGAAAAATCTCCAAGTTTGAGAATTTCACCATTAATTTTAATTTCTTCTGCAGTAACAAACTTTGGTATGATGTTTTCTGGGTCTGCAGCTCGTAATCCTGCCTCTAATATGTCTAAACATTCTTTTTTCTTTTCTGATGTTGCTAAATCTTCGTAATTCTGAATAATCATATGTTGATCTCTCTTACTGCAAGATATAATAATAATCAATGATGCAATTGATTCATGTACACAGTACGTATTCCAAAAGTTATCAAATTTGGAAAAAATGCACTTGGTGAAACAGAATATCCAAAAAATGCCCTAGTTGTTACAACCGTTCCTCCAGAACTTTCTGATAAATGGCTTGGCAAAATGGGAATTAAGGACTATATGCTGTATGATCAAGTAAAACCTGAACCATCAATTGATGATGTCAATACTGTGATTTCACAATTCAAAGACAAGAATCCATCTGTACTAATTGGATTAGGTGGTGGAAGTTCTATGGATGTAGTAAAATATGCTGCACCTGAGATGAAAAAAGAAAAAATCTTGATTCCAACAACCTTTGGAACTGGAGCTGAAATGACAACGTATTGCGTTTTAAAATTTGATGGAAAAAAGAAATTGTTACGGGAAGATAGATTTCTTGCTGACATGGCTGTAGTTGATTCATATTTTATGGACGGTACTCCAGAACAAGTCATCAAAAGTTCTGTTTGCGATGCATGTGCTCAGGCAACTGAGGGTTATGATAGCAAACTCGGTAATGATTTCACACGAACAATGTGTAAACAAGCATTTGAAATTCTATATGATGCAATAATGAATGACAAGCCAGAAAACTATCCATATGGTTCAATGTTATCTGGTATTGGATTTGGTAATTGTTCCACTACACTTGGACATGCACTATCATATGTCTTCTCAAATGAAGGAATTCCACACGGTTATTCCCTATCTTCTTGTACAACTGTAGCACACAAACATAACAAATCTATCTTCTATGATAGATTCAAAGAAGCCATGAAAAAATTAGGCTTTGAGAAACTTAGTCTAAAAGCTGATGTTTCAGTTGCGGCTGACACCGTGATGACTGATAGAGGACATTTGGATCCAAACCCAATTCCAATAACTAAACAAGATGTTATCAAGTGTCTAGAGGATATTAAATCAGGTAATCTGTAAAAAATTACACTTTTTTTACATTTTTTTCTATTTTATTAATAAACTGCGAATTTCATTGCATTGACTAAACTTATTTATGCTGACATAATTGTCTAAGTATATGATTACTGAAAAACCATTAAAATTCGGTATTCAAAATGGATTAAATGTTGCTCGAGCAGGATACAGTGAAGATCAGATTTTAACCGCTTGTATGCTTGCCGATAAAACCGGTTATGATTCTATTTTCTATATGGACCATACAAATGTCCCACAATGGAAAAATGCAATTGTTTTAGATCCTTGGGTTATGCTTTCTGCAATTGCTGCAGTTACTAATAATGTTGAATTGGGAACTTGTGTTACTGATGCAATTAGAAGACATCCTTCAAACATTGCATTAGCTGCAATTACACTTGATAGAGTTTCAAAAGGAAGAGCAATTTTAGGAATCGGAGCAGGCGAAGCTCAAAATTTAAAAGAATTCTGTATTCCTTTTGAGAAACCTGTTTCTAAATGGGAAGAACAAATTCAAGTCATCAAAACTTTGTATGGTTCTACTCCTGATAATACTGTAAATTATGATGGTAAATATTACAAATTAGAAGGTGCATGTCTTCAAGCACCCCCCAATTAGAAAACCACATCCTCCAACATACATGGCATCTGGTGGTAAACGTACTTTGGAGCTTACTGGAAAACTTGGTGAAGGTTGGTTGCCAATCGGTTATACTCCTGAACTTTTTGAAGATCATGCTAAACAAATTCAAGAATCTATGAATAAACACAATAGAACTCAACAAGAAAAAGATAATTTCCAATATGCATTGGATATTGATGTTTATTTTTCAGAAGATGCTGAAGAGTCTTGGGCAAAAATGAAAGAAGCAGTTAAAGTAAGTTTGTTTAAACCTGAAGTATTACGTGTTCACGGCATTAAAGAAATTGAAGGATTTGATTTCGTAAAATACTTTACAGAATATTCAATGTCTGATCAATCTTGGATTGTCAAGATGAGAGAGGCTGCAACCAAAATTCCTGATAAAATTGCACGTTCATCTACAGCTGTTGGTACTCCTGATGATGTAATTCCAACTTTTGAGCGATTTATGAAAGCAGGTGTAAATCACTTTGTAATTCGATTCTGGGGTAAGAACTACTTTGGCTCAATTGACAAATTTGCAAGTCATGTCATGCCTTACCTGCGAGAGAAACTAGACAAATAGTCTCGTTCATACATCGAAAATCATTTACTATACTAATTCTAGATACTTTTAATGGATGAAACACTTCCTGAGGCAGTAAGAAAATGCATAAAAATTCTAGAAGAGAATATTGATATTTTATCAAATATTGAATTAGAATTAGAAGACCAAAAGGAAGATGAAATTACCACTGATTTGGAGCTCCATGATCTGTATGATATGACTGAAGATGTGGCAGAATCTGCAAAACTAAAACGTGCAGAATTTAATTTCATGCACAGAAAAGTAGATAGCTGATCCAGATTAATTTATGATTTATGCGGCCGTCTGTTTTTACTTTTCATTCGTGTATATGATTT
>JBHIUL010000012.1:0-7814 GCA_042138315.1 Nitrosarchaeum sp. | reverse complement strand
AATTTTGAATTACTTCCCCATTCTTCTAATACTTTAAGCGCTAAATTTGTTGCACTTTCTCTTTCTTCATCTCTTTCATCCAATTTCTATTCTACATATGCCTCATATTTTAGGAATTTTAATCAATACTAAAAAGATCGTTTCGACTTACTAATCTCTTTTAATCTTGACTTTGTTACTTTGACTGACTGTCTTTGATTTTTTTCCATTTCTTTTGCAATACTATCAATTTTTTTTATGATTTTTGCTTGTTCGTCTGCTGAATTTGATTTTAATAGACTTTTCTTTAGTTTTTTAAGTTCTGATGAATATTTGTTAAACTCATCTTTTAGCTCATTTAGATACGGATCATCCATAATTTTCTTTAATCTACTTCTATTTTAGATATTTGAGATTGGATTTATAATATTGTTAATGAAAATAACTCTATTGCAACTAGTTGGAATTTTACAAATAAAATCACAACAAAAAATTCAAGAATTTTTGAATCAAGAACACGTAGGACGAATTTCTAGTATTGATGAAAACGGTTATCCTCAAATCATTCCAATGAATTTTGTTTATCTTGATAATTTCATATACATGCATTCTCACATCAAAGGCGAAAAAATTGATAATATCAACAGAAACAACAAAGTTGGTTTTGAAGTTGATAGAGAATTGGAATTTTTGCCTTCGTATTTTGAGGACCCAAAAGATGCATCTCTTGCAGATACACTATACATTAGTATTGTAATCAAGGGACGCGCATCATTAGTAACAGATAGAGAAGAAAAAACAATTGCACTAAATGGTCTTATGAAAAAATATCAACCTGAGGGAAGGTATGATCCGATTGAATCTACCATGAGAGTTTTAAATGGCGTTGCTGTGATCAAAGTACTCCCTGATACTCTTCATGGAAAATATAAAATCGGTCAAAATCTAAGTCCAAACTCTAGAATGGATTTGGCAGAAAAAATATTGAAAAGAAATTCCTCTACTGCAAAAGATACATTGAAAATTATGGGATTTGAGATAACAAAAAATGGATTACAAATGGTTGATGAACCTAGGTGGTAATTCTGAATGTTAATTGCTGTAAACCTTTGGTTTTAATTTTACAATAGTTAGCTATAAGTTCAGTTTTAGACGATCGTAATTGTTGCAACAAATTCATAAATTTGAATTAGTGTCCGAATATGAGCCCACTGGTGATCAGCCCCAGGCAATTGACTCTCTGGTTGAAGGTGTGAAGAAAGGAACAATACAAACACTGCTTGGTGTAACAGGCAGTGGTAAAACATTCTCAATTGCAAATGTTATTGCAAGAACTGGAAAAAATACACTCGTAATATCTCATAATAAAACATTGGCTGCACAACTGTATTCTGAATTAAAACAATTTTTCCCAAAAAACAATGTTGGCTATTTTGTATCGTATTATGATTATTATCAACCTGAAAGCTATTTGCCTCAAACTGATACGTATATTGAAAAAGATACTCAAATCAATGAGAAAATTGAAAAATTGCGTTTAGAAGCAACTGCGATGTTGTTATCTGGAGAACCTACAGTGATTGTATCTACCGTATCTTGTATTTACTCTCTTGGTAATCCTAAAGACTGGGAAGATTTGGCAATTACCGTAAATGTTGGTGATGTGATAAAAAGAAACAAATTGATAAAAAAATTCATTGATGCACGATATGAACGAAATGATACTGAAGTAGCTCCAGGTAACTTTAGAGTAAAAGGTGACACAATTGATATTGTTCCTGCATATTCTGAAGATGTTGTAAGAATTTCTATGTTTGGTGATGATATAGAAAAAATTACATTGCTTGATAATATATCACTTAAAGAAAAACGTAATCTTACTCAGATGAAAATTTTTCCCGCAAAGCATTATTTAATTGCAAAAGATGTACGGGAAAAAGCTGTTCATTCAATTAAGACTGAGCTAGCTCAACGATTACCTGAACTAAATGAATTAGAAAAACAAAGATTGGAAATGAGAACAAAATATGATCTGGAGATGATTGAAGAATTAGGTTATTGCTCAGGAATTGAAAATTATTCTAGACATTTTGATGGAAGACAAGCAGGTGAGAAAGCGTTTTGTTTGATGGATTTTTTTGGAGATGATTATTTACTTGTAATTGATGAATCCCATGTTACTTTACCTCAATTACATGGAATGTACAAAGGAGACTATTCAAGAAAAAAAGAACTCGTAACCTATGGGTTTCGTCTACCCAGTGCATATGATAATCGACCTTTGAAATTTGAAGAATTTGAAGGATATTTGAAAAACACTATTTTTGTGTCAGCCACTCCAAGTGATTATGAAAAAAAAATATCAACTCAAATTGCAGAACAACTAGTTAGGCCTACTGGATTACTTGATCCGTCTGTGGAGATTAGACCTACCAAAGACCAAATGGATGATCTTATTCAAGAAATTGCAAAAAGATCTGCCCAAAATGAGCGTGTTTTGGTTACTACTCTTACAAAACGTATGGCTGAAGACCTTGCTGAATACCTTTCAAAAAAACAAGTACGGGTAAGATACATGCATTCTGAAATAGAAGGGCTTCAGAGAACCGAATTAATTCGACAATTACGATTAGGTGAATTTGATGTTTTAGTGGGGATCAATTTGTTAAGAGAGGGGTTAGATATCCCTGAGGTTTCACTAGTTGCAATTTTGGATGCTGATAAGGAAGGATTTTTACGAAATTTTACTAGTTTGATTCAAACTTTTGGAAGAGCTGCAAGAAATGTAAATGGGTCAGTAATTATGTATGCTGATAATATCACAAAATCTATGTCTCATGCAATAGATGAAACAAACAGACGTAAAGAAAAACAAATTCAATACAACAAAGATCATAATATTACTCCTCACACAATTATCAAATCTGTACCTGAACAAGTTACAACACTTGATGAATCTAAATTAAAATCAATACACGATATAACTACTGATATAATTGAACTGGAATCTCAGATGAAAAAATATTCTGAAGATTTAGATTTTGAACGTGCAATTGAATGTCGAGATAGAATAAAAAGACTAGAAAAGGAGCTTAAACTAAAAGATGATAGAAAATAAATTAAAGATTCGTGGTGCAAGACATCACAATTTAAAAAACATTGATGTTGATATTCCTAAAAATAAACTTGTTGTGATTAGTGGGTTATCTGGTTCAGGAAAGTCGACTTTAGCTTTTGATACAATTTATGCTGAAGGACAGAGACGTTATGTTGAATCCCTTTCTGCTTATGCTAGACAATTCCTTGAGATGATGGACAAACCAGATGTTGATTCTATTGAAGGTCTATCTCCTGCAATATCCATTCAACAAAAAACTACTAGTAAGAACCCCCGTTCTACTGTTGGAACCACAACTGAAATTTATGATTATATGAGACTTCTTTTTGCACGAATTGGAATTCCATATTGTACAAATTGTTCAAGAAAAATATCTAGTCAATCTGTAGAAACAATTTGTGACTCTGTTCTCAAAGACTTTACAGGACAAAAAATTCTGATACTTTCTCCTATCATTCAAAGAAAAAAAGGAACCTATGAAAAACTATTTGAACAAATAAAAAAAGATGGATACTCTAGAATTCGTTTAGATGGTGAGATTTTGAGCCTAGATGGGGAGTTTCCCACGCTTGACAGGCAAAAATGGCATAATATCGAAATCATAGTGGATAGAATTCAAACTGAAAAATCTGAAAGGTCTAGATTATTTGAGGCCATTCAAACTGCAATCAAGGCATCAAAAGGCGATGTCATGATATCTTCTGAAAAATCTGAAAAAATATTTTCACAAAATAACGCTTGTCCGTATTGTGGATTAACAATTGGTGAGTTGGAACCCCGAACTTTTTCATTTAATTCGCCATTTGGTATGTGTAAAGCATGTAATGGCCTAGGTGTAAAAATGGAATTTGATGCAGATCTTGTAATTCCTGATAAGAGTAAATCAATTTTAGATGGAGCAATTGTGCCTTGGAGCGGAAGATTCTCTGCATTTAGAAAGCAAGCACTAAGAGCTGTTGGTAAAAAATTTGGTTTTGATTTGATGACTCCAATTGAAAAGATTACTCCTAAACATCTTAGGATAATCTTACATGGTTCCAATGATCTAATTGATTTCAAATATCGTTCAAAATCTGGTGACTCTTCTTGGCAATACACTGATGCATTTGAAGGAGTGTTGGTAAATCTTCAACGTTCTTTTATGGAAACAGATTCTGAATCAAAACGTGAATGGCTAAAACAATTCATGCGTGATACCCCATGTACTGCATGTAACGGAAAAAAATTAAAACCTGAATCACTTGCAGTCAAAATCAATGATAAAGGAATAATGGATGTATGTGATTTATCAATTGATCAATGTTATGATTTTTTTGCTACATTGAAGCTAACTGAAAATGAACAATATATTGCACGAGATGTCTTAAAAGAAATCAAAGAACGATTAGAGTTTTTAATGAATGTAGGATTGAATTATCTTACCTTGAATCGATTAAGTTCTACTCTTTCTGGTGGTGAATCTCAAAGAATTAGACTTGCAACTCAGATTGGATCTAATCTTACTGGTGTGTTATATGTTCTCGATGAACCTACAATTGGATTACATCAAAGAGATAATGAACGCCTTATCAAAACGTTAACAAAACTACGAAATCTTGGAAATACTGTCATTGTAGTGGAGCATGACGAGGAAATAATGCGAAATTCAGACTGGATAGTGGATTTAGGCCCTGGTGCAGGAATTCATGGAGGAAATGTTGTTTTTGAAGGAACAATTGATCAAATTCTAAATGGCAAGAAATCTGTGACTGGAGATTATTTAAAAAATAATTCTATGATAAAACTAGGAGATAAAATACGTAATCGCTCCGGATCTTTGA
This sequence comes from Nitrosarchaeum sp., assembly GCA_042138315.1. Lineage (GTDB taxonomy): Archaea > Thermoproteota > Nitrososphaeria > Nitrososphaerales > Nitrosopumilaceae > Nitrosarchaeum. The sequence continues at coordinate 2,897 of JBHIUL010000012.1, read as the reverse complement.
TTGTTAAAGGAGCATCTGAAAATAATTTAAAAAACATTGATGTTGAAATTCCATTAGGTCTATTTGTTTCTGTAACTGGTGTATCTGGATCAGGAAAATCCACATTGATAAATGATATTTTATTAAAATCTCTTGAAAAACATTTTTACAATTCAAATGTAAAATCTGGAAATCATACTGAAATTCTAGGTCTTGATAATATCGATAAAGTAATTGCAATAGATCAATCTCCAATAGGAAGAACACCTCGTTCTAATCCTGCAACATACATTGGTGTGTTTACTCCAATAAGAGAACTATATGCAAATACAGAATTATCAAAAGAACGAGGATATACTATGGGCCAATTTTCTTTTAATGTAGCTGATGGAAGATGTTTTGCGTGTGATGGCGATGGTGTCAAACAAATTGAAATGCAGTTTTTATCTGATGTTTATGTGAAATGCGATGAATGTAAAGGAAAAAGATACAATTCTGAAACTCTATCTGTTTTGTATAAAGGAAAAAATATTTCAGATATTTTGGATATGACTGTTTTTGAGGCATTAGAATTTTTTGAAAATATTCCTTCAATTAAAAGAAAATTACAAACAATTTTTGATGTTGGGCTTGGTTATATCAAATTAGGACAATCATCTACGACTCTCTCTGGCGGAGAAGCACAAAGAGTTAAACTTGCATCTGAATTATCTAAAAGAGGTACCGGAAAAACATTTTATATTCTTGATGAGCCTACGACTGGACTTCATTTTGCTGACGTTCAAAAACTACTTGATGTGTTGAATCGCTTAGTGAATCTTGGAAACACAGTTTTAGTAATAGAGCATAACTTGGACGTGATTAAAAATTCTGATTGGTTAATTGATCTAGGACCTGAAGGTGGGGATGAGGGTGGCCAAATAGTAACTGTCGGTACACCTGAACAAGTTGCAAAATCTCCCGGAAGCTATACTGGAAAATATCTCAAAAAATTACTAAATAACAAATAAAATGACTTTTGATATTTCAAAAATCAACCTGCCATCAAACCCAGGCATTTATTTGATGAAAGACATTGATGGAAAAATTATCTATATCGGTAAAGCCAAGAATCTAAAAAACAGAGTTAGATCATATTTTCTAAAAAATCAAAATTACAAAACACAAAAGCTTGTGGAAAATATTTCTGATATTGAATTTGTTTTAACTGACAATGAAAGTGAAGCATTCCTTTTAGAATCTAACATGATCAAAAAACATAGACCTAAATTTAATATTGAATTAAAAGATCAACAACGTTACACATACCTTAGAATCTCTGATGAAAAATATCCGAGATTGCTTGTTGCAAGAAGAACTCGTGATGGAAAATTTTTAGGTAGTGGAAAAATTTTTGGGCCATTTATGCAAGGCAGCTCAAAGCTACTGACAATTGGTACTTTACGTAAAGCTTTTCAGATTAGAATTTGTAAACAATTACCAAAAAATGTATGTTTGGAATATCATTTGGGCAACTGTGAGGGACCCTGTGAATTCAAAGATGCTCAAGACAACTATCCGCAACATGTTTCTGCATTGGAAGAAGTGCTAAAAGGTAAAGATCAAACTCAAATTTTCACAAAAAAATTAAAAGATGAAATGGCTATGGCTGCATCTTCTCAGCAATTTGAGCGTGCAAAGGATATCCGTGATACTTTGATCCGGTTGGGAAGTCTTCAAACAAAACAAAAAATGGAATACGTTGAAAATTCTGATGAGGAATATTTTGGAATTGGGTACAAAGATCAAGGTGTAACTGTGATGAATTTTAGGATGATTAATGGTGTTATGCGAGACAGTGACAAATTCTTTTTTGATCTTGTGGGTGATAATGATTTTTCAAATTTTCTTTTTCAATATTACACTATTCATAAAATTCCAAAATTTATCTTTGTTAGTGAAATGCCTAAAAATAAATTACTTTTAGAGTCCTTACTATCTGAACATGCTGGATTTAGAGTTGAGATTATTTTTCCACAACGTGGTAAGAAAAAAGAAATTATTGATTTAATTTTAAAAAATATTTCCTTAATTCACTCTAAAGGTGGTAATGTTGGCTTAATGGAATTAAAAGAAATATTGCAATTATCGACAGTTCCTAACATCATTGAATGTTTTGATATCTCAAATCATGGTGATGACTTTGCAGTCGGCTCAATGGCTAGATTTGTAGATGGTAAACCCAACAAATCTGGATATCGTAAATTCAAAATTAAAACAGTTTCTGGTAGGGATGATTTTGCAATGATTAGTGAGATTATCAAACGAAGATATTTTAGATTACTTGAAGAGAATTCACAGTTGCCTGATTTGATATTAATTGACGGTGGTAAAGGACAACTCAACGCTGCACTCAAATCACTTCAATCTTTGGGATTACATCTTGATTGCATCTCACTTGCTAAAGAAAACGAAGAAGTATTTGTTCCAAATCAAAAAACCCCAATTATAATTCCAAAAGATAAACCCTCTTTGAAAATTTTACAGCATTGTAGAGATGAAACACATAGATTTGGAGTTGCATACAATCGCGCAATACGTAAAAACAAAATAAAATAAGAAAAAAGGAAAATTTTTGATTAGTTCACTATAACGTTTCCAACCATCCATGGGTGTACCATGCAGAAATAATCATAAGTTCCTGCTTTATCAAATGTGTTTGCAAATGATTTTCCTCCCATTAGTAGACTGCTATCAAATCCTGATGGTCCATTAGCTGGGCTACCACCAGTAACTGTGTGTGCTGCAGTATCTACATTCTTCCATTCTACAGTATCACCTACGTTGATTGTAACTGATGCTGGGGAATAACATGCATTGGATGTTTCACAACCTGGAGATGAAGTTCCAGCTGGAATTGAGACGTTAACTGTTTTTGG
>JBHIUL010000011.1:0-16641 GCA_042138315.1 Nitrosarchaeum sp. | reverse complement strand
TTTCACAACCTGGAGATGAAGTTCCAGCTGGAATTGAGACGTTAACTGTTTTTGGTGCAGATTTCTTTTCAACAGGTGCAGCTGGTTTTGTTTCAGCTGGTTTTGTTTCACTTTGTTTTGTTTCTATCTTTACCTCTTCTTTTAGTTCAACAGTTTTTTCTGTTGTTGCGGCTGCATCGCTTTTTACCTTCTCTGCAATTTTTGCCATTGGGTCTACTTGTGCTTTTGGCTCAGTTTTTTCCATTACTGGAGCTTTAGCAACTGGCATGCTATCTTGAACACTGCCAGCATAAGCTGCAAATGCAACACCGACAACTACAATTGCAATAGAAAATACAATTGCTGCTTTGTCTATGCTTGTCATAATTGATCAGATGATTTTTACAAGCTAAATAAATCTAGTCTTTGTTTTATATTCTCAATTAAAATGATTGAAATATTTCAATTTCTTGGATGTCTGGTTTGGTTTTTCTTCAAAAATTTACATAAATCTAAAACATCTGTTGCAAATTTCATATGATCGCTTTAATTGATTTTAACTATGGTCAATCATATTGAACAACTCTTTCTTTTATTGTTCAAAGATTTAGTATGTAATGAAAATGCATTGGAGCTGTCACCAAGTAACTCCCGTTTTTGGTCTTAAGCACCTTTGCATTATATTTTTTTAGATGCCAAATTTTTATCTGATTCTATCAATTCGTATTGTATCTTTAATTTTCTTTGTTCGATAAATTGTCTGATAAAATAGGTTCTTTTTTCAATAAAATCATCATTGCTTTTTTTGTTTGATGTCAGATGATCAAATATCGATTTATCTTCAATTGATATTTTTACAATATCTTGATTTTTTATGATAAATGTTCCTATCCCCCAAAACAATCCAATATGCAATCCAATGTATTTTGCTTGTTGATTTGTCACTTTGTCTAGGTAAATCTCTGGATGTTCTCTTTTTTGCTCTACTGTTGAATTATTTGTCTGAATAACCCATGATATCCTCTTTGTATTTCCATCAAAAAATAAAACATGCTCCAATTGTCAACCAAAAAGTGGTTTTTTGTCTATATATTTTGAATCCCGCCCTTATGATCAAAGATTCAGAGATCAACATATGTTAGAGTCACACACATTCTTTTCAAAAATGGTAGATGAACTAGTTGAATTTTCTGAATATGATCCTGAATTAGCTGATGGAATTAGATGGCTAGATGATCAGGCACAAAAGAAAGGCATTTCATTTTACGATATGGTTTTTGAAGTGTTATACAAACACGATGTAAATTCTAAAGCAAAAGAATGGCTTAACACAAGAAATTAAATTTATTCTCTCAGATCAAGTGATTTGTATTCGCAACCTTCAGGTCCACAATATTTTCCAACATACACTGCTTTTGGTCTGTATAGTGCAGGCTTTGGTGCTGCCTCTGCAAATTTTTCTTCAATTATGTGTGCTGCCCATCCAACAACTCTTGATATTGCAAAAATCGGTGTGTTAAGATCCATTGGAATTTTTAACATATAGTAAAGTGATGCACTGTATAAATCGACATTTGGATAGATGTCTTTTCCTTTTTGTTTTTTCATTTCATCAATTGTAGTTGTTTCTACTTTTTCAGTGATGTCATACCATGGTTCACCAGTTTTTGCGCCAAGTTTTCTTGATAATTCTTTGAGAACTTGTGCTCTAGGATCATATGTTTTGTAAACTGCATGACCCATTCCCATAATTCTTTCACCTTTACTCATTTTTTCTTTAATCCATGGAACTACGTTGTCTATTGTACCTATTTCTAAAAGCATCTTCATGACCTCTGTATTTGCTCCTCCGTGTAATTCTCCACTCAGTGCTCCAATTGCTGCACTTGTTGCTGAATACATATGTGCTCTAGTTGATGCTACTTGTCTTGCAACAAATGTTGATGCATTAAATGTATGCTCTGCATGTAGAATCAAACATGTGTCAAAAATCTTTTCAATTTCTTTATCTGGTTTTTCTCCAGACATCATATAGAGAAAATTTGCTGCATGATCTAAACTTGGATCTGGATCAACTATCTCTAATCCATCTCTGACTCTCTGCCAACTTGCAATTATTGTTGGCACTTTGGCAATTAGATTAATTGCTCTATCATAACTTGCTTCTTTTGTTGCAAATTCTTCATCATAATATCCTGCCAGTGCTGCCACAAATGCTTGTAACATATCCATTGGATCTGCATCTTTTCTCCAGTTTCCCATATTGATCTGCATTCTTTTTGTAATCCATCTTGCATCACTTAGTTTGGATTTGAATTCTATTAGTTGTTCTTTGGTTGGTAGTGCATCATGTAATAGCAAATATGCAGTTTCTTCAAAACATGATTTTTTTGTAAGTTCTAGTATATCATAACCACGATAAATTAACTTGCCTTTTTCTCCGTCGATATTTGAGATTCTTGTATCTGCAACCTCAATTCCGCGCAAGCCTATGTTTTTTGTTTCCATGCATATTGTCTGAGAAATCTTTTATTATATTTTCGCAAGCAAACGTGTCTATGAAGTTTAGTAATTAGTCTAATATGACAACTCTGGGTCATAAATGATTATTTTTCAATGAAAATTAAATGAATCAATCTGAACGAGAACTCTTAGAGAAACTTGACAATCTAGTCTTGACTGCATCTGGTGATGAATTACGTAAGATTCAAGAAATCGACATTCAAACTCAGATGGATGGTTTGTCTTTTTATGATGCATTTGTAAATTCAACATCATTGGCAAATCAAAGCATGAAACAAGAATCTCGTGAATCTGAATAATATTCATTCTTGATTTAAATGAGGGTCTACAAGAAAATCGACAATAATGACTATATCTAAAATAAAGAAAACAAAGACTATCAAGAAAAAAACTGTAAAACCGAAAACTAAACAACAAAAAACTAAAGTTGTTTGTATATCTCATAAAGAAGATGCTGACGGTATCAGTTCTGCTGCTTTGATTAGACAGGCTTTTGGTGGTGATTCTGTTTTGGTTGATTATCCAGGACAAATGGAAGCAATACAGAAAGTTTGTAGCGATGAAAAATTAAAAACATTATTTATTTGTGATTTAGGTCTTAGTAAAAAGAATCAGGATGAATTTGTTGAATTATTACGACAATTGAAAAAGAATCGTGTTGCAGTAACTTACATTGATCATCATGACATTGATCCAAAAATTGTAAAAGATTTAGAAAAAATTAAAGTTAAACTAATTCATGACATCAATGAATGCACAACTGTACAAGTTTACAATGCATTTAAATCAAAACTCTCTGATCATGCTCAGTTTATTGCAGCATGTGCTGCTATTACTGATTATATGGAAGATAGACCACTTGGTTCAAAATTACTTCAAATATATGATAGACAATTTGCTTTAATCAATGCAACTGTTCTTACTTACAATATAGTTGGACATCAAAAAGATCCAGATTACTTGTTGTATTTAGTTGAAGAATTGTCTGATTCAAAATTCCCACATCAAATTCCAAATGCATTTGAATTTGCACAAATTCAAGTTGAAAAACTGGCACAAATAATTGCCAAAGTAAAACAAGGCATGAAAACTATGAAAAATATTGGTTATATGGAAATTATGGATTCTGGAGCAAGCGGTGCAGTTAATTTTGTTTTAGGATTATCTGGTAAAGATGTTGGAGTGGCTTACAAGGAACGCGTTGATCATGGTATCTATGCTGTATCAGTTAGAGGTTCAAAATCTTGTAAAGTTCATTTAGGTAAAATTGTTAATGCTCTTGCAACTGAACTTGGTGGTTCTGGTGGTGGACATGATAAAGCATGTGGTGCTGTCATACCAAAACCAAAAATTCAAACATTTCTAAAACAATTTAATAAAAAATTAAACTAACTATTTTATTTCTATTATTGCATCAATTTCTGTCATAGAGTTTAATGGTAAACTTGCTACTCCGACTGCAATTCTAGTGTGTTTTCCAGATTCTCCAAATATCTCATATAATAAATCTGATGCCGCATTGATAACTTTTGGATGCTGTGTGAATTCTGGTACTGCATTTACAAATCCTGACAATCTCACGATTTTTGAAATTTTTTCCAGATCTCCTAACTCTTTTTTGAGTTGAGCAAGTATGTTAATTGCACAAATTCTTGCTGATTTTTGAGCTGTTTCAATATTTTCATCGGATACTTTTCCTGTGTATGCTACTTTTCCATTTTCTATTGGAATCTGTCCTGAAACAAATACTAGATTACCTGATTTCACTACTGGAATATACGAACCCGCCGGATTTGGTGGTGTAGGTAGATTAATTCCAATCGCCTTTATTTTTTGCTCAATCATCTGTTGTTTACGATTTGGTGTGTGATTTTAGTTTTTACTTATCTTGATTAGTACTTTTTCGCCTTTATTTGAATTGTTTTGATATACGGTTCGTGTTTTGTATCCTTGTTTTTGAAGACATCCTTCAAGAAGATTTGCCCATGGCAATGAATGCCCACTATTGATTTTTGATTCTATTGTTATGTTTTTGGTATTTGCATCAAAATTCACATGTCCGGAACATCTGATCTGTATTGCCGCATCAATGATTTCAATTATCTCATCTAATGATTTATTTTTTAAATTAATTCCATGTTTTTCCAGTAATTTGAGCATATCAAATTCTGGTTTTTTTGAGATCATTGCTGCATTCAAAATGTATGTTAGCCCGTTTTCATTTATGATTCTAATAATTTTATAAATTTCTTGAGCTTCATTTTTAGTCATATCTGCAAGTGATTCTGTTTTGATTGAATTTTTCCAAATATCTGCAAATACTCTGTTTTGATTTACTCCTAACACCTCTGTTGATGAAAATATTGCACCTTTACCATTTTCATTATCTACCATCAAGACTTCTGTTTCATCAAAAACAAAACAATTCTGCACTGTATCTGAAACCCTAATCTTTACTTCGTTGGGAATTGCTCTGAATAATTCTGAACAAATATGTGTAGACGGTAACAATATTTTTACATCTAAATTTCTACGAAGTACTGAAAGTAGTTGCTCTTTACATTCAACTAATAATTCCAATCCCCATTGATCTGCTGTGATATTGATAGATGATTTTGAACCTTCAATCATTATTCTCAAATGCTCTAAGACATTATTTGCACTAACGTGAAAGTATCTTTTTTCTTCTGAACCTCTAGATTTTCTACTCTCTTCACTTGCTTTTTTTAGATTAGAAATCAATGTATTCATTGCATTAACTTTGTTAATTTGCTCATGAATTATTGAATCAAATGCATCTTCAGGTGCAATTGCTGTACACATGATTGGTTTACTCTTTGAAATAATCACGAGTTTTTTACTTTCCAATTTTAACAATGTTGGATATACTTTTGTCCTTGGAAGATCTGAATAATATGCAAGTTCGCCTGCGGATATCGTTCCTTTTGAGATAAGAGCCACATATGCCTGAGCCTCATATTTACTCAAACCAAATTCTTCGAGACTGACAGTTAATGCGTGCTCATTTACCATGATTATGCTATACACATGATTAGGTAATACCGAGAGCTAAATTCCTTTACACAAATACTCAAAAAAATTTAAAATTGTAACTGTAGGTATGTGTTACTGCAGTTACTAATAAAATTGTGACATCGTCCTGAAATATCAAATCTCTGTTGACAAATAGATATGATGTGTAATCCAAATTTAGTTAAAGTAGAATGTTTGAACGTATCACAGACTATTACGCTTGTTCCTAGACTTGAATACTCGTATAATTTGTTAAACAGTGTTATGGATATTTTAAAAATAAAAAAAGCTGAACTAAAAAAATTAAACCGTACTTTTTTGGAATTAGATGATGATGACCATACATTTGTCAAAGCACTTGATTTTGAGAGAACTATTTCATTCTCATTGGCAATTCTCTCTCAAATTCAAAAGAGAATGAATTCTATATCTGGAATAACTAGCATCCCTGAACTTCTACCTCTTACAATACCTATGATCAGAACAGTTAGCTCTCAGCTTTTTACCCTACTTCCTGCATGTAGCCAAACTCTTTCTGAATTATCTGTTCATCTGGGGAGTATTATTTTAGATTCTGCCTTTCTTACCGACGCTAGATTTGATTTTAGCCAGTCTAATATCGAATCTTCATCTGTCTTAAATGAAGTAAAATTGATGATAGACTCTAAAATAAGTAAGCAGTACCCTAATCTTGATTTTTCTAAAGCATGCAATACTTGAATTTTCTCAATACTAAACGGGATTTTACCAAAGATATAGACAATATCCAGACTTTGTCTACAAAAATTGAAAAAAAACTGTCTGCTTCTAATGCTCCTGATGTAAAAATTGATAAATTGACTTTAGAAGAATTGCAGGATATTAACAAAATCGTAGGTTTGGCTAATTTTATGTTGTTCAAATATGAAGATAAAAAAGAAACACGTCAAATTTTAGAGCATTTTGTTTCTATTATTACTGATTCTGCCCAATCTATAGAAAGTGTTGATGATGAAATTGCTGAATTAATTTTATCTGCTGAGGATTCTATTAATAAAGTCAAAAATATGCATTGTAAAATTTCAGAAAAGTCTGAACTTAAAAAATCATACCTTACTAAACTTGATGATGGCACAGCTGAACTTAGTTCAATTAATTTAACCAATTTTACTACAGCAATTAACACCCCTGAATACCAACAAAATTCTCAAGAGGATACTGTACAAGTGATATAGATGAGTTTGGCCCCACAAGAATTAGAAAACAGTGCAAGCAAGTATGCGTCTGAGGCAATCAAGTTTGATTCTCAAGGAGCACGAGGTATGGCAATCACTCATTATCAAAAGGCAATTGATTCACTTGTAAAACTGTTGCAACTTTATCCAAATAGTAAACTTAATCCAATTTACAAAGACCGCTGTAATTCTTATCACAGTAGAATAACTGCACTACAAGAATCTCATGGAGTAGAACCTGCAGTAGATCCAAATGCCTCTCCTAAAGAACAAAAAGAATCAGTACAAAGACAAACTGACGAAAATGATTTTGAAGAGCTTGTCATGAAAGAAAAACCCAACGTTAGTTGGAATGAAGTTATAGGATTGGATGATGCAAAAAATGCATTACGTGAATCAATTGTTTATCCTACTAAAAGACCTGATTTGTTTCCTCTAGGTTGGCCAAAAGGAATGTTACTTTATGGTCCACCAGGCACAGGAAAAACAATGTTGGCAGCAGCTACTGCAAATGAAATGGATGGATATTTCATCAATGTTGATGCTTCATCTATGATGAGTAAATGGCTAGGAGAAGCTGAAAAAAATGTATCAAAATTATTTGCTATGGCAAGAAAATATACTGAAAAAGAAGGTAAACCCGTCATTCTTTTTGTCGATGAAGTTGATTCTCTTTTAGGTTCTAGAAATAGTGAAGTTGGAGGAGAGGTAAGAACTAAGAATCAATTTTTAACAGAAATGGATGGTGTTAACGGTAAAGGCAAAGATTTGATGCTTTATGTTATTGGGGCTACTAACAAACCATGGAGTCTTGATTGGCCATTTCTTAGAAGATTCCAAAAAAGAATCTATGTTTCACTTCCAACACAAGAAGCAAGAGAAAAACTATTTTCACAATATACTGCCCCATTAAGAAAAGATCTTAGAGTTAACATATCAGAACTTGCAAAATTATTTGACGGTTACAGCGCAAGTGATGTAAAAGATGTCTGTCAAGCTGCACAAATAAAGGCAGTTCATGAAATTTTCAATGCCCCTGATTATCATGAACCAGTAGAAGGTGAAGCTCCAATTCAACCACGTGCACTTACAACTTCTGACTTTAAGGAAATTATGGCAAGAAGAAAACCTAGTGTTTCACTTGAAATGGTACGTGCATATCACAAGTGGAGCGAAGAATTTAGAGCACTTTGAGATATTTTTAATTTATTTTTGCGATCAACCTTCAAAAAACTTAAATCCACAATCAAAAGTACTCGTCGAGGGTCACAATTACTACAAAGAAATCAATCCACGCAAACAAGTTTGGGAAGCTAATTTTCGATGATGGTACTGTTCTTGATGGTATGGGCTTTGGTTATCCTACAACTGTTTTCGGTGAAATTGTCTTTAATACTGGCATGGTGGGCTATCCTGAGACATTAACTGATCCCTCATATAATGGGCAAATTCTTACACTCACTTACCCTCTAGTGGGAAATTATGGTGTACCTGATCCATCGCTTAAAGATCAAGATGGGATCTCTAAATTCTTTGAATCTGATAAAATCCAAGTCAGGGGACTGGTTGTCCATGAACTTTCTTTATCTGCTAGCCATTGGAATTTGTCTATGACTCTTGATGAATGGCTATACAATGAAAAAATTCCTGGAATTTCTGGAATTGATACAAGAGCATTAACAAAAAATCTTCGTCAAGGAGGTGTAAAGATGGCGGCTCTAGTAGTATCTGATACTGAAATTAATGTTGATGAAATCAAAAAACAACTTGCATCTGCACCTCATTATAATTCTGAACAGTTTATGGATACTGTGTCTACAAAACAAGAAGTTGTTTATGGTTCTGAAGAAAAATCTGTCGTTGTAATTGATACTGGTACAAAAAATGCAATATTGAGAAATATTCGTGCACTTGGGTATAAGGTAATACAATTACCTTGGAATACATCTTTTGAAAAAATTATGTCATATCATCCAAAAGGTGTTGTAATTAGTAATGGACCTGGTGATCCTCAAAAATGTTCAGATACAATTGAAACTGCAAAAAAATTAATTGAAAAAAATGTTCCAACTCTTGGAATTTGTTTGGGAGCACAAATAATTGGCATTGCTGGCAATACTGAAACTTACAAATTAAAATATGGTCATAGAGGACAAAACAAACCCTGTGTTAATTTAGAAAATGATCAAATCTATGTTACAAGTCAGAATCATGGTTATGGAATAACTCCTGAATCTTTGAGTACATCTGAATTTAATTTATGGTTTACAAACGCAGACGATAAAACAGTCGAAGGAATCAAACACAAAAAACAAAATTGTATTGCGGTTCAGTTTCATCCAGAAGCTGCACCTGGACCTTATGATTGTAAATTCGTCTTTGAAGAACTAGCACACCTTATGGAGGAAGGCAAATCTGCCAAAAAATGAGTCGATAAAAAAAATTCTTGTACTTGGTAGTGGGGCAATAAAAATCGGAGAAGCCGGCGAGAGTCGCTAAAACGACCGTCAATTTGACTACTCCGGAAGCCAATGCCTCAAAGCAATACATGAAGATGGAATAAGAAGTGTCTTAATCAATCCAAATATTGCTACTATTCAAACAGATACTAGGTTTGCTGATAAAGTCTATCTCTTACCTGTAAATGTTGAGTATGTAGAATCTATTATCGAAAAAGAAAGACCAGATGGGATAATGCTGGCATATGGAGGTCAGACTGCTTTGAATTGCGGTATTAATCTTTCAGAAGCTGGTATACTTGACAAGTATGGGGTACGTGTTTTAGGCACACAAATTCCTGGAATTCAAAGAACTGAGGATCGTCAACTCTTCAAAGACTCTATGAATCAATGTAATGTTCCAGTTCTGAAAAGTAGGACTGTTAAAAATTTTACAGATGCAAAAGATATTGCTCAAGAATTAGGATATCCTGTAATTATTAGAGTTGCATACACACTTGGCGGTAAAGGTGGTGGTGTTGCTTACAACGAAATTGAATTACACGAAATTGTTGAACGAGGATTAAGAGCAAGTCTTGTTGGCCAAGTTTTAGTTGAAGAATACATTGGACATTGGAAACAAATAGAATATGAAGTGATGAGGGATTATGAAGAAAATAGTGTAATTGTTTGTAACATGGAAAATGTTCTTTCAATGAAAGTTCACACTGGTGACAATATTGTTGTTGCACCTTCTCAAACAATCAATAATCATGAATATCATATGCTTCGTACTGCTGCACTACGTGCAACAAAACATGTTGGGATTGTCGGTGAATGTAATATTCAATATGCTCTGGATTCTGACACTGACCGATATGTTGCAATTGAAATAAACCCAAGACTGTCACGTTCTTCTGCTTTAGCAAGTAAAGCAACAGGTTATCCACTTGCATACATGTCTGCAAAAATTGGATTAGGTTATACATTACCTGAACTAGAAAACAGAATTACAAAAGCAACAACTGCTTGTTTTGAACCTTCTTTAGATTACATTGTATGTAAACATCCTAGATGGGATTTTGGTAAATTTGATCTTGTTAAACGAAAACTTGGTCCTACTATGAAATCTGTTGGCGAAGTCATGGCAGTTGGTAGAACATTTGAGGAATCCTTACAAAAAGCAATACGTATGCTTGACATTGGAAATGATGGTCTTGTTTTAAACAGAGCAAATATGAAAACATTTGACGAAGAACAAATCGAAGACCGTCTTTCTCATCCTGATGATTTAATTTTGTATTATGTTGCAGCTGCTCTTAAAATTGGAATATCTGTTGAGAGAATATACAAACTATCTGCAATTGATCCTTGGTTTATAGAAAAGATCAAAAACATTGTTGATACTGAATCTAAACTAAAAAAAGAGGAACTTTCAACACCATTACTTTGGGAATCCAAAAAGATGGGGTTCTCAGATAAGCAAATAGCTCGTGCAAAAGACCAATCTCCTGAAGAAATACGTGAAATACGTAAAAAAGCAGGTGTCTTGCCCTCTGTGAAACAAATTGATACTTTGGCAGCTGAATGGCCTGCTGTTACCAATTATCTCTATTTGACATATGGTGGTAATAATCATGACATTTCAATCCAACCTGATGAGAGGGGAGTAGTTGTACTTGGTGCAGGTCCTTATCGTATTGGCAGTAGTGTGGAATTTGATTGGGGTACTGTAAACATGGTTTGGGGTTTGCAAGAAAATGGTGAAAAAAATGTCTCAGTTGTAAATTGTAATCCTGAAACAGTTTCAACTGATTATGATATTTGCAGTAGATTGTATTTTGAAGAATTAACCTTGGAAAGAATTTTGGATATTGCAGAATTTGAAAATCCAAAAGGCATAGTTACATGTGTCGGAGGTCAAACTGCAAATAATCTTACACTAGGTCTTGCAAAAAGTGGTATTAACATAATGGGTACAAGTGCAAAAGATGTTGATAGAGCTGAAGATCGTTCTAAATTTAGTGCTGAATTAGATAAATTACATATACAACAACCGCGTTGGCAAGCGTTTTCAAATGTTTCTGAGGCAAAAAGTTTTGCACAAAATGTCGGTTTTCCAGTAATTGTTAGACCTTCATATGTGCTGTCTGGGGCTGCAATGAAAGTTGTATGGTCCCAAGATGAATTAAAGAAATATGTTAAAGAAGCAACTGATGTATCTCCTGATCATCCAGTTGTAATTTCGAAATTCATGTTAAATTCACTTGAAGTTGATGTTGATGGTGTTAGTAACGGTACTGATGTTATCATTGGAGCTATAGTTGAACACATTGAAAGTGCTGGTGTTCATTCTGGTGATGCTATGATGTGTATCCCACCATGGAGATTAAATAATAAAACTATTGAAACAATCACAGAATATTCTATCAAGATTGCAAAAACGTTTAACGTCAAGGGACCATTCAATTTACAATTTCTAATTCATGATGATCATGTCTATGTAATTGAACTAAATATTAGAGCATCACGTTCTATGCCATTTGTATCAAAACTTGTAAAAACAAATCTTATCATGCTTGCCGCAAAGGCGATCTTGGGTAAGCCCCTCCCTAAACTACCTGAAAACAAATGGCAAAAAATACCTAATTTTGGAATCAAAGTACCTCAATTCTCTTTTATGCAATTAGAGGGCGCTGATATACGATTAGGCGTAGAAATGCAATCTACTGGTGAGGTTGCATGCTTTGGAACGAGTTTTTATGATGCATTAGCTAAAGGACTTACTTCTGCAGGATACACTCTTCCGCAAACAGGTACTGCACTTGTTACAGTTGGTGGTTCTCAAAATAAAGAAAAACTATTACAACCAATCGCACGCTTGAAAAATCTTGGATTTAAAATAGTTGCAACTGAACACACTGCAGAATTTTTTGAAGAAAAAATCGGTGATATTGAAGTAGTACATAAAATATCTGAACCTACAAGAAAACCTAACATTGCAGATTTGCTTTATGAAAGAAAGATAGATTTCATCATAAATATCCCAAGCACTTCGACACTTGAAAAATATGTTGGAATGCTTGAAGATGAATATCAAATTCGAAGAAAATCTCTAGAGTTGGGAATTCCTGTACTTACTACTATTGAGCTAGCTGATTCTTTTGTAAAAACATTGGAATGGCTTAAAGATAATGAAACAACAAAAGATCCTATTGAATCATATGATAAATTAGAATAATTAATTATATCACAAATACTTGTTTTAACTTTATAAAAATTAATAATTTTTTATAACACTCGATCAATCATTGATTCATCCCCAATAATTGTCCCATCTAATGTAATTATTCTTGCTGATGATATGTGTTTGATTTTTTCTATTATTGGAGAAATTGATTTTTTATATTTTTTTTTATGTGTCGCATAAAAATATTTGTTAAATGATGGAATGATTGTTATTTCTATATCTCCTGATTTATTTGGAAAAATATTTTGCTTTTCTGTTTTTATTGAAACCCATACCCTCTGTCCATTTAGCACTGAATTCTCTTCAAAAAATACCGGATGGACATGACCCATTATGATCTTATCTACATGGGAAAAATTTTCTGAAGGCATTGTATGTCCATGTGTAAGTAAGATATTTTCTTCGACCATTCCAGTAGCACTAATCAATGAAATGTTTTCTGGAGTTAGCCTCTGAATGTTTGCGTCATGATTTCCTGGAATCAATACAATGTTGCATTTTTCTTTCATTTTTTTAAAAAATAATGGTATTTCATCCCATTCGCTTTTTGAAATATTTTTGATGCTGGATTTTACGTCTCCTAATAAAATCAATGAATCAGGTTTTTCTAATTCAATTATGCTTGATAATTCTTCTATTGTTTCATTAATTGATGAGTTTTTTCCAATAAAGATTTCATTTGATGCTAAAGTACTTTCAAATCCTATGTGAATATCTGTTACAATTAGATTCTTTTTTTCTCCGTCCAGCACCATCACTGGTTTTGATGGAATTATTCTTGTTTTGAGCATCAAAGATATACAATAGACTTTGGATTAAATTCTTGTGAAAAAAGATTCTGAACGAATTGAATCTGTAGTTTCTCAAAAACGAGTAAAACTACATCTTTTTGAACCGAGTCAAAGAAAAATTTGGACTGTAGTTGGAAAAGGCAAAGAACATTGGTTAGATCCTGATGCTGAATACTGTTCTTGTGCTGGGTATTATTTTGGTCGCTTAAATAATAAAACAACTTGCTATCATTTGGATTCTGTTTATTTGGCTAAACAACAAAATAAAATAGAAACAATTGTCTTTTCTGATGACGAATATGATGCATTTCTTTCAGGATTAATTTCTGATTTATAATGTTGCTATTCTTCGAACTTGTTAATAACTAGAAATTCTATGATGTAGTTATGGATGAAAATCAGTATAATTCATTAATTGAAAAAATTGCATCAACAATGGAAAACGAAGGTGTATCTGTTGATGAACAAAATATCCAAAAATTACAAAAATATAAAGTTCAAGTAAAATCTAACTCAAATCTTAATGACAACGATGCAATGAAGCTGATCTATGAATCATTATTGTATCTAAAATTAAAAAATTCAGATTCTGGAGATCCTCTTCAAAAAGGTGATGAATTTGGAGCTGGATTTAGCTAATTATCCTATAGCGGAATCTTGTCTATGTCGTCTTTGGAAACTCCTTTCCATAATCCAATCATTCCTTCTGGTTTTACTGCTTCAACTTTGGTTATGTGTTGAATTTTTATATGATCTGGTGTAGGTGGCATCCAAAGCATTGCCATGTAATCTCCGACATTTCCAACCTTGTTTGGTGCTGCCATGATGATTTTATCTTTTGAAAATCCTTTTGAAATTAAGGCATTCATTGCTTTTTCTTGTAAATCCATTCTTCCATGTGTGAACAAATAGATGTTTTTTTGCTTGTCGATTTCTACCATGTTTTGATTGTCATCTTATGCTAAATCAATCTTTCCAGATCTAATGCCTGCCAAAAAGGGTTAAATTAGAATAAACAAAATTTTGATCTGTGAAAATATTTACCGTAGGAAGTAAGTCCTTTGTTACAAGCTTCCAATTGGCAGGTGTCCCTGGAATAATCTCTGATACGCCTAAACAAACCCTAGATGAAATTAAAAAACTAACTGATGATTCTGACGTTGGATTGATTTTGGTTAGTGATAATATGACTGAATCTATAAGTGATGAACTGACTGCACTTAGAGCATCAAAATCAACTCTTGTTTTTGCATTGCCTTCAGCTGGCAGTGAAAAGTCTGAGGTCGATTATCGTTTAATGCTCAAAAAGATTCTTGGTGTATAATTTAATCTACTTATATTCAATCTTCTGATGTTTTGATATGAAGACTGCTTATGTTAAAGAGCCCTCTGTTATTGCAATTAATGAAACCAAAAACCCCCAATTGAATCCTGGTGATATTTTAGTGCAAATGCATGCATGTGGCATTTGTGGTTCAGATTTAGAAAAAGTATTTGGAGAATATGGACAACCTTCTATGCGGTTAGGTCATGAACCTGCTGGAATAATTATTGATGTTAGCTCTGATGTTACAGCATTTAAAAAAGGTGATAGGGTTTTTACTCATCATCACGTTCCATGTTATTCTTGTCATTTATGTAAACATGGTAATGAAACAATGTGCCCAAAATATTATGAAACAAATCTTTCACCATGTGGTCTATCTGAAGAATATGTAGTACCAAAATGGAATGTAGATCATGGTGGAGTGCTAAAGATTCCTGATTCTATGAGTTTTGAAGAAGCAGCAATGATTGAACCTTTGGCATGCTGTGTTAGAGCGTGGACAAAATATTCTTATCAAGAAGGAGACTCTGTTGCAATTTTTGGTGTTGGTCCTACAGGCATGATGCACGTAATGCTTGCACAATCTAAAAAATTTTCAAAGATATTTTGTTTTGATGTAAATGATTATCGATTAGGATTTGCAAAAAAATTCAACATTACTGATTCTATTAATTCTCTAGATGAGAACAGAAAACAAAAAATTTTGGATTCTACTGGAGGTAATGGTGTAGATGTTGCGATCGTTGCAACAAGTAGTCTAAAAGCGTTAGAGGATGCAATTGAGATGGTACGAAAAGGTGGAACTGTTATGATGTTTGGAGTTCCATCAAAGGATGCAAAAATTGTTTTAAACATGAGTAAAATATATTCTAAAGAAATAACTTTGGTTACAAGTTATGCTGCATCTGATAATGATACCAAAGAAGCTCTTCATTTGATAGAATCATCTCAAATAGATGTTAAACAATTAGTGACTCACACATATCCTATTCAAGATACACAAAAAGCATTTGATCATGCTAGAAGTGGTGAAAATGCCATGAAAATAATTATTACGAAATGAGAAAGGCTTAAGAAAGGTATTTCTATTCTTTCAAAATCGAAGACACATGGACTGGGGATTAAAAAATAGAATTTCACAAATTATCAAACCACAAAATAATCGTGCGTTAATGTTGGCAGTTGATCATGGCTATTTCTTAGGTCCAACTGAAAAATTAGAAAATCCGAAAAAAGTAATTGCCCCACTTCTGAAATATTGTGATTCATTGATGCTTACACGTGGTGTGCAAAGAACATCCGTTCCAACATCTACTAACGTACCTATGGTATTACGAGTTTCTGGCGGTTCAAGCATTATTGGTGAGGATTTATCCAAAGAAGAAATTACAGTCAGTATTAAAGACGCAATTCGATTAAATGCTAGTGCACTTGCAATGTCTATTTTTGTTGGTTCAAAATATGAACATCAAACTATTGTAAACCTTGGAAAATTAGTTAATGAGGCAGAGGAATATGGAATTCCAGTACTTGCAGTGACTGCAGTTGGCAAGGAACTTGGAAAAGATGCCCGATATCTTTCATTAGCATGTAGAATTGCTGCTGAACAAGGTGCACATATTGTTAAAACCTATTATTGTGACAATTTTGAAAAAGTGGTTCAATCCTGCCCCGTACCAATAATTGTTGCTGGTGGGAAAAAAATTCCAGAACGAGATGCATTACAATTAACATTTAATGCAATCAAAGGTGGGGCTGTAGGTGTCGACATGGGTCGAAATATTTGGCAATCTGAAAATCCTGTAGCTATGATAAGAGCTGTTAGATCTATTGTTCATGGAAATTCTAATGTTGATCAAGCATTCAAATTATATCAATCATTACGTAACGAAAGATCACAAAACAAATCAAATACACCTAATCAAAACAAACAACATAAACCACAAAACAAATCAAATACACCTAATCAAAACAAACAACATAAACCACAAAACAAATCAAATACACCTAATCAAAACAAACAACATAAACCACAAAACAAATCAAATACACCTAATCAAAACAAACAACATAAACCACAAAACAA
>JBHIUL010000010.1:15606-16939 GCA_042138315.1 Nitrosarchaeum sp. | reverse complement strand
AATTAATAGAAAAATTTTGGCCCGGCCCTCTCACTTTAGTATTAAAAAAATCGTCCATAATACCAAAAATTGCAACTGGAGGCTTGAACACTATTGCAATACGAATGCCATCTCATAAAATTGCACTAGCGCTAATCAAATCATTGGAAAATCCAATTGTAGCACCTTCTGCAAATCTCTTTGGTAAACCTAGTCCTACTTTGGCAAAGCATGTTCTAGATGATCTTAACGGAAAAATTAATGCAATAATAGATGGAGGAAATACTAGAATTGGAATAGAATCTACAGTTTTAGATTTAACTACAAATATTCCGATATTGTTACGACCTGGTAAGATTTCTTACTCCGATTTGAAAAAAGTATTAAAAAAAATTGAATACCATCCAACTTTACTAGGAAAAACAACAAAAAAATTTAAAGCAAAATCACCCGGAATGAAATACAAACATTATTCACCAGATGCAAAAATAATCCTAATTGAAGGTAATGCACATAATTCACAAAAAAAAATTCAAGAATTAATTAAAATTTTTCAATCAGAAAAAAAACGAATTGGTATTATCAATAATAAAAATGTAAAGATAAATCAGTACATAAAGTCTAAATTTATTGGAAGCACAAAGAATAGAATTGCAAGCAATCTTTACAAAACATTTAGAGAACTAGATGAAGAAAAAGTTGATGTGATAATAATGAGAGAAGTTGATAACTCTAATCTGGGGTTTGCAATAATGAATAGGCTTAGAAAGGCAGCATCTGAGATAATAACAGTATAAAAATCATTTTTCTTAAAACCAAAATCTTAATCAATCCAAAAATTACTAAACTAGCATTGCCAAATCTTTTTAGAAGTCTGATTTTTGTACCTGGAAATAACCAACGTTTTTTAGAAAAAGCAAAGACATTACAAGCAGATATTGTTTGTTTTGACCTTGAAGATTCTATTCCTGAAACAGAAAAAGCAAATGCAAGAAAACTTATAAAAAATTCACTCTCAAATCGCTCTCAGTATACCTCATCAATTTTTGTTAGAACAAATGCACCATCTTCTGGAAAAATTCCTGATGATCTTAAAGAAATAGTTCAAAAGGGAATCGATGGAATTGTAATTCCAAAAGTAAACAACGTTAAGGAAATAAAAAAAATTGAAAAAAATCTTTTACTATTGGAAAAAAATCGTAAGCTAAAACCAATCCAAATAATACCATCTATCGAATCAGCTGAAGGCGTAGTCAATACATACAACATTGCATCTTGTAGTAAACGAATATCTGCAGTTGTTTTTGGAGTTTTTGATCTTCTAAATGATCTGGGGATTGAATACACAAAAAAC
>JBHIUL010000010.1:0-15506 GCA_042138315.1 Nitrosarchaeum sp. | reverse complement strand
TGTTTTTGGAGTTTTTGATCTTCTAAATGATCTGGGGATTGAATACACAAAAAACCCTGATGGTGGACAGTATTCTAGAGCAAAGATTCCTGTTGATGCAAGGGCTGCAGGTGTATCTGCAATTGATGCTATTTGGCAAGATCTTCATGATATTAATGGACTTGAGAAAGATTGTAAAATTGGCAAGAATCTTGGTTATGCGGGAAAAAGTATTATTCATCCAGATCAAATTTCAGTGACACATAAAATCTTCTATCCAAGTAAAATGGAAATTCAATGGGCAGAAAAAGTCTATACACATTATTTAGAGTCAACAAAGAAAGGAAAAGGTGCAACAACCGTAGATGGAAAAATGATCGATGAAGTTCATTTTAAGCAGGCTAAGAAAATACTTGATATAATAAAAAACTAATTCAATAATTTCATATTTTTAAAAGTTATTTTCAATTGTTTTTATTTAATTAAGAATGTTTATGCTAGTACTTTTCTCAAATATTTTTTTATTTATGATACCTTGAATCTCGATACCCTCTTTTTTCATCCCGATTTTAATCTCATCAAAAATACACTTGTATTTTGAAATTTTTTTACTCTCACTAAGAACTTTTCCTGATTCTAAAATTAATCCATTTATTATTAAATTTTCAATTTTTCTATATCCTGATGTTTTTGGAGTTTGTGATTCACTTAAAATTTGAGGAATTGTCAATTCATTGTCAAAAAGACTATGAAGTATTCTTCTAGTTTCTGGATCTCCACACGCTTGTAGTATCAAATCAATTAGTTTTTGATCAATTATTATAACATTATATTTTTCATTTATTTTTTTAATTTTAATAATTTGATTCGTACAATCATCTATGAATTTTTTTTTATTGATATTGGGTATTTTTTCTAACGACTCATTAAATTTTTGGAAATGTTCAATTGAAATCTTTATTGACATTCCCTCTTTTAGAAATAACCTTCTCTCTAACTCTTTTAGATTTTTTGAATCTAGTTTCTTTTTAATTATATCTGATAATGATGAAGAAATTAATTTATCAATTCCAGCCATATGATATGATGAAATCATCCAAAATATTAAATATGTTTTATTAACATGATGGTAATGAAACAACGTTCTGTCATTGTAATTGATGATGATGAGGATATTGTACGCCTATTTAGTGAATTTTTAGAAGAAAACAATATCAATGTAATTGGTGGCGGTCATGATGGTATCACTGCTATCAAACTTTACAATGAAAAAAAACCTGATGTTGTACTAATTGATATGATGATGCCTAATGGCAGTGGATTTTATGCAATAAAAAAAATTCAAGAAATTAATTCAAAAGCTAAGATCATTGCTGTTAGTGGAGATACTAGTTCATTGACTGAAGAAAAATTATCAAAATTGAATGTTCCATTAATTCCAAAACCGTTTGATATGAAACAAATTCTTTCTATAATTAACAACTAAATTCCCATATTTGGAACATTTCATATAATCTTATATTCTAACTCTCATACTTTATTGTTGTAGAATTATGAGCAAACGTGTAACAATAATGATTGATGAAGATCTTGATAAAAAATTACGATTACGTCAAGCAAAATTGATTCAACAAGAACAAACCTCATACAGTTATTCTAAGGTACTAAATGAAATTCTTAGAAAATCTTTAAAATAATTTTCGAATTTTCCGAATAGAATAAAGACATGAGTGATCTAATGTAATAGTGATCTAAACTGATTAACTTACTTGATCCTACTGTTGTAATTACCAGAATGTTTGAGTCTGGTAAATTCACTGATATGTTCAATTATTGTAAAAAATTACTGGAAAACAATCCTGATGATATGGTGGCCTTGCAAAATTCTGCATTATCATTATTACACTTAGAAAGATATGAAGAAGCTATAACTTATTGTGATAAAGTTCTAAAAATAAAAAATTCTGATATTTATGCTTTAAAAAATAAAATCTATTCACTTGAAAAATTAAAAAGATATGATGATGCATTAACATGTTGTAAAATGATACTTGATATTGACAGTAATGATATTTGGACCCTCAATAGTACCGGTTTATCATTAAATGAATTAGATAGACATGAAGAAGCCATAAAATTTTATGATAAAGCTCTAAAACTTGATGAGAAAGACATTACCGCATTAATGAATAAGGCTATTTCTCTAAATCATTTACGAAATTATAAAGAATCTATAGAATTTTATGATAAAGCTCAGCTACTTGATTCAAGTTTACGTGAAGCATCTATTGCAAAATCACGAGCATTTGAAAAATTGGGTATGGAAGACGAGGCATTTCTATCTGCACAGGGAGTCTTAATCAAAGATATGGAACAAATTAAAATTGACGCAAAAAAAAACAAATGCTCTGTTTTTCATCAATACTGTCAAAATGAATTTGAAGAATTAAAAGATAAAAAATAAAACTTATGAAATAAGAAAATCAATTTATACAAAGAACTTTTAAACAATAAATGATGTTTACCGGAATTATTGAAGGTATTGGAAAGGTTGAGAAAATTTCAAAAAATACTCAAAATAGAAGCGCTATTCAAATGACTGTAAATTTAGGAAAACATGCAAGAGGTTTGAAGATAGGACAAAGTGTGGCCTTGAATGGAGTTTGTCTTACTGCTACAAAACTATCTAAATCTAATTGTATTTTTGAAATGATTGAAGAAACAACTAGTAAAACTGATTTGGGAAATTTAAAACCAGGTGATATTGTTAACATTGAAAGAAGTCTAAAAGCTGGTGATAGATTAGAGGGACATTTTGTTTTGGGTCATGTAGATGGTGTTGGCACAATTAAAAAAATACAACACAAACCTAAAGAAATACAAGTTTGGTTTGAGATTCCAAAAAAATTATCAAAGTATGTTGTAAAAAAAGGTTCAATAGCAGTTGATGGAATCAGTTTAACTGTCGTAGACGTTAAAGGCTCTCTTGCTTCTGTGTGTCTAATTCCACATACTATGGAAATAACTAATTTTAAAACAAAAAATGTTGGTGACAAACTTAATATCGAAACTGATATTCTTGGTAAATACATTTTAAAATAAAACTGATAAGTTACCATTTTAGTGGTAATTACCAATTTTTTAGTAAACTTTATAATTAGTTTACAAGAATTTTTAATCTATGTCACTTGAATCTGGACTTGAATCACTAAAACGAGGTGAATTTGTCCTATTATTTGATTCTGCAGGAAGAGAAAATGAGATAGATATGGTAGTTGCTGCAGAATTTGTAACTCCCGAACATGTTGCAAGAATGCGTCAACATGCTGGAGGTCTTTTATGCATTGCAATTGATAACAATTTTGCAAATTCTTTAGAATTGAGATACATGCATGAAATTTTAGCAGAATCACAAATTTCAAATAAAGAAATGATTATGGGACTTGCTCCATATGGTGATCATCCAACTTTTTCAATCTCTGTTAATCATTACCAAACTTATACTGGTATTACAGATAATGACAGATCATTAACAATTAGAGAAATGGCAAATATTTTTAATGTTGAAAATAAAAAGAAAAAATTTGCTTCTTCTTTTAAAACTCCTGGCCATGTTCCATTATTGATAGCATCAAAAGGATTGTTAGCAAAAAGACAGGGTCATACTGAAATGTCTGTTTATCTTGCTCAAATTGCAGGTTTAACTCCTGTTACTGCAATTTGTGAAATGATGGATGCTGAAACTTATACTGCATTATCTTTTGATAAAGCAAAAAAATATGCAAAACAAAACGCAATACCACTAATTGATGGTAAAGAATTATTAGAATTTGCTAAGGTGCATTAATTCTGAATATTGCTATAGTGATTTCAGAATTTAATGAAGACGTGACGTCTAGAATGCTTTCTGTAGCTGAAGAAAAAGCAAAAACATTGAAATTAAAAATAACCTATACTTGTAAGGTTCCAGGTGCATATGACATGCCAATTATAGTTGATGCATTATTACAAAAAAAAGATGTTGAT
Source organism: Nitrosarchaeum sp. (assembly GCA_042138315.1). Classification (GTDB taxonomy): domain Archaea; phylum Thermoproteota; class Nitrososphaeria; order Nitrososphaerales; family Nitrosopumilaceae; genus Nitrosarchaeum. The sequence continues at coordinate 11,501 of JBHIUL010000010.1, read as the reverse complement.
GGAGTAGTAACACTTGGTGCTATAATTAAAGGGCAAACAAAGCATGATGAGGTGATTGCACATTCTACAGCACACGCATTAACTATTTTATCTACTAAATATCAAAAACCTGTTTCATTAGGAATAACTGGGCCTGGAATGCATGAAAGACATGCATATGCTAGAATACGACCTGTGGCAGAACGTGCAGTCGAAGCTGTCGTTAAAGTCTTTGTTGAATTAGAAAGGATACAAAAATGATTCAACTTAGCATATTAAAAATAAATGGCTATGGACCTTGGACTTTAACACTTGGTAGTGATAGAGAACACGCACTTCAAATGCTTCAGGCATCACTTTATAAAGAAATTCAACAACAATTCTCAGAAAAAAATTGTCTTGTTTTCTTAAATCGTGCAGATGAATTTTTTGTAGTTTCTAATGGATTAACATTAGAAGATCATATTGAAATTCAAAAAAACCTTGAAAAATCTTTTGATGTTCGACTATCCGTATCTATCGGTTATGCAGATTCTCCATTTGAAGCAAATCTTAAAGCGTACGAAGGAAAAAAAAGTGAAACTTTTCTAAACAAAGAATATGCAATTTTTGGTTTTATCAATGGAAAATCTGAACAAAATGTTTCAATAATGCACATTGATGTAGATAATCTTACTTCTAGACTAAAAACAAATTCTCCATATGAAATCACTTCTATAATTTTTAATTTATATGCAAAGATGTCTAAATTTTTTCTACAAAAAAATTCTCTTACATTTTTTATGGGTGGAGATAATTTTATGGTTATTGCAAATAATGATGCTAAAAAATCTGTAAAAGATTTTATTAAATTAATAAAAAATGAAGATAATATTACTTTGAATTGTGGAATTGGTAATGCAAAAACAGCTAGAGAAGCTGTAAAACTTGCAACTAAATCTCTTGATACAATAAGAGAAATTAGAGATGCAGGTAAAGAAAAACCAGATATCTATGAATTATCATGCTAATTAAAAATGCAAGTATCTTATTAGGTAAAGAACTAGACTTTGTTTCAAATACTAACATAAAAATTCAAGATCAAAGATTCAAACGAATACAACCAGGTATTGGTCCTAGTGCCCAAGAAGAATCAATAGATTGTGAAGGACTATTGATAATCCCAGGATTTGTAAATTGCCATACTCACATAGGTGATTCTATTGGAAAAGATGTTGCCGTAAACAGTTCAGTTGATAAAAGAATTCATCCTGTATCTGGTGTTAAACCTAAAATTCTAAAAAATACTGATAAAAATTACCTTGCAAGTTTTATGAAAAACTCTTGTCATTCCATGTTAAATAAAGGAATTACAACATTTGTAGATTTTAGAGAGGGTGGAATTGAAGGAATTTTATTGTTAAAACAAGTGATGTCTGAATTACCACTACGTGCAATTATTCTTGGAAGACTTGAATTCTATCAGGGACCAATTGAAATTAAAAAAAACATACCTTTACCTCGAAATAAAATGGATGAGCTTATGGAATTACTTAAAAAATGTGATGGTATTGGAGTTAGTGGAGCAAATGAAAATAGCACTTCTGTATTAAATTATTACTCTAGCACACCTAAAATTCGAGCTATTCATTCATCTGAGACAAAACAAAGTGTTTCTGTCTCCAGAAAAGTTACTGGAAAATCTGAAACTATACGTGCATTAAATCTAAAACCTCATTTTTTAGTACATATGACTTATGCATCATCAGGTGATATACATGCTGCAACCAAACGAACTCATGGAATTGTGATTTGCCCAAGAGCAAACGCTGCTCTTGCTGAGGGGATACCTGACATTGAATTGATGCAAAAAGCTGGATGTACAATAGGATTAGGTACTGATAACGTAATGATAAACTCTCCAGATATGTTTAGAGAAATGGATTATTTGTGGAAAGTAACTATGGGTATCCATAAAAAAAGAATTAATCCAAAAGAAATTTTAAAAATGGCGACTGTAAACGGTGGAAAAATTTTAAGAAAAGATATTGGTGTAATTGAAAATGGTAAATTGGCAGATTGTATTTTTATCGATAAACATGCATTAGATTTAGAACCAATGCATAATCCACATGCATCGATCGTACATAGAGCATCAGAATCCACAATTCGAGCTGTGATGATTGGAGGTAAAATAGTGCATGGAAAAATATAGGCCACGTATAATTTTAAGTGCAGCAATTTCAATAGATGGAAAAATTTCTACACGTTTAGGTGATTCTAAACTTTCTTCTAAAAAAGATATAATTAGACTACATAAACTTCGTTCGAAAGTTGATGCTATTCTAGTAGGAAAAAATACTGTAAATAGAGATAACCCATTACTTACTGTAAGATATACAAAAGGAAAAAATCCAATAAGGATAATTTTAGATTCTCAAGGAACAATATCTGTTAATTCAAAAATTTTACAAACATGTGATAAAGTTCCAACTATTATTGTAGTTTCTAAAAAAATAAATAAATCGAATTTATTGAAATTAAAAAAATTTCCTGTTGAAATAATAACTACTGGTAAAAATTCAGTTAACTTAAAATCATTAATGAATAATTTATGTAAAAGAAAAATTAATACTCTTCTTGTCGAGGGAGGTGGAACTGTTAATTGGCAATTTATTAAAAATGATTTGTTTGATGAAGTTTTGATAACAATTGCACCAATAATTATTGGAGGTATCGATGCAATAACATTTGTTCAAGGAAAAGGTTTTGATAAAATCATAAAATCACCTAGACTCAGATTAAATTCAATAAAAAAACTTGAAAATTACCTTGTTTTACATTATACAAAAGTGTAAGTTATTATACTTAATTTAAAATATAATAAGAAATTGGCAGCAAAAAAGAAAGCTACAACAAAAAAGAAAAGTACATCTAAAAGCACTAGTACAAAATCAAAAACTAAAGCAAAATCATCAAGCAAACCAAAATCTAAAAAACCAGCATTTGGTGGTTATGCAATAAGCTTTGCAGGTCGTAAAGAAACTGTGGAACAAGTTTTTGGTAACAAACCTATTGCACCAAGTGAAATGACAAAAAAGATTTGGGCATTTGTTAAAGCAAAGAACCTTTCTAATCGTTAAAGACACAAAATTGTTAACGATAACTCGTTAACTAATTTCCCATCTTTTAATTATTTATTTGAAAATTTGAATAAGATATAGATATTGGATTTTCTTTGTAAATATCATGTCAACTGCATCTTTAAGACGTGATCATGATTTAATAGAAAAAGTAATCAAAGCAATGGAATCAACAATTCAACTTCTAAATGACGGTAAACAAATTCCTGAATCTATATTGTTACCCGTTATTGATTTTTCAAAAAATTTCACTGACGTTTGTCATCATAGTAAAGAAGAGACTTCTTTATTTCCTGCATTAGAGCAAGCAGGTATGCCACATAATATGGGTCCAATTGCAATGATGCTAATAGATCATGAACGTTCAAGAGAAATTGGAAGAGAAATGGAATCCTCCGCTAAAGATTATCTTCTATCTGGTAATTCTGCAAAATTAATTAGTGATATGCAACAATATGTAGAACACATTACGGAACATTTATGGAAAGAAAATAATAAATTATTCATGATGGCTGAAGCACGTTTACAATATGTTTCAAAAAAAGTAGATAAAGAACTAAATGAAATTGAAGAATCAAAATTAAAAGAAACTGGAAAAACTCGAGAACATTATGAACAATTGGCTGAAACTCTAACCAGAGATGTTTCGCAACATGGAAAATAGATTTGTCTTATAGTATATTTGGTCAAGTTGTAGGTGTTAGAAAGTATGTTAACGGAGATATTGAGATAGATTTCTATCATGAGGATGAAATTACTGAATACAAACATTCCTTAAATTCTAGCCTCCCGACAAATTTTCCTAAAGAATTAGCAGAAAGTTTAGCCTCAACTTTGGCATCTGACATATGCATTGAAGTCTACTTTAATGATGATGGAAGTCCCACTCATATTGAATTAGAAGAATGTGATTATGACGATGATGAAGAAGATGAGTAATTATTCTACATAGTGATGATGACTTAGATTGTCGTAAAATCTAACTGATTTAATATTAACAAATTCTAAAATTCCATATCTTGATAATTCCCTTCCAAATCCACTGTGCTTTATTCCACCAAATGGAATTCTTGGATCTGAAAGTACCACATTATTCACACTGACTATTCCAGATTCTATTCTTCTGGACATTTTCTCAGCTTTTGCTAGATCTTTAGTCCAGATACTAGCTCCCAACCCAAATTCTGTATTATTTGCCAATTTCACAGCCTCACTTTCATTTTCAACTATTGTTATAGGGGCTACTGGTCCAAATGTTTCTTCAGTTGCAATTCTCATATTTGGTTTAACATTTGTAAGAATAGTAGGCTGATAGAAGTATCCTTTTCGATCAATTTTTGATCCACCTAAAAGAATTTCAGCACCTTTTTCTTTTGCATCTTCTACAATTCCTGAAATTGTTTCTAATCCATCTTTGTTTGCTAACGGTCCTACGTCAGTTTCAATTAAAGTAGGGTCTCCAACTTTTAATTGAGATGTCTTCTTGATAAATAATTCAATAAAATCTTCAGCAATATTTTTTCCAACAAAAAATCTTTTTGACGCAACACAACTTTGACCACAATTGATAAATCTGCCTTTGACTGCACCTTCAGCAGCTTTTTCAATAATTGCATCATCTAATACGATAAATGGATCACTTCCACCAAGCTCTAAAACACATTTCTTCAAATTCATTGCAGCTCTTTGACCTACCTTGGCACCTGCATTTGTGCTACCTGTGAATGTCACAGCATTAACATCAGAATCTATAAGATGATTGGCAGATTCTACACTTCCTATTACTGTTTGAAATATTCCATCTGGCATACCTGATTCAGCAAACGCTTTTTCGATCTCAATACCTGATTGCATAGTTACTCTAGATGGTTTCATGACTATAACATTGCCAGCCATTAAACAAGGTGCTGCAAATCTTAAGGCCTGCCAATATGGAAAATTCCAAGGCATGATAGAACCAATTACTCCAAGTGGTTCAAAAGTAAGAAAACTTTTTCTTGCATCTGTGTTTAATACTTCATCAGCAAGTAAACTATCTCCATTGTCTGCATAATATTCCAATGCCCATGCACATTTTTCTACTTCACCACTTGATTCTTTGATTGTTTTTCCCATCTCTGATGTTGCAACTTTTGCCAATTCCATTTTGTGCTTTTTTAGATATTCAACTAAATTGTAGATGTAGCTTCTACGTTTTTCATAATCTTTTTTCCATTCTGGGAAAGCTCTTTTTGCCTTTCCTACTAACTGAAATACCTGTTCTTTATCCATTGATGTATATTTTGCAATCTCTTCTCCTGTTGCTGGATTTGTTGTAGATATTTGATTCAGGATTTTTTCACACAATTCTCCTATTTAATTTAGTAACTTCATTCTCAATTTTTTGTATGCACACAAAATATTTTTGTATATAATTTCATGATTATTCGTAAATTCATCAGTATATTCTTGAATTTTTTAAAACTTGTATAATGTTAGAATGTCTGCTGCATATCTTTTTTAATTTCATCAATTTTTTTAGAATATGCTTTTTTTGATTTATCATTCTTTTTTAAATTCAATACATTTCCACATGATGGACATTTGAACATTCCTTCTAATGCATCCTCAAATGTAACTCTGTGACAATCTTCATTTCCACAATGATAAAAATCTGAATAATTTTCATAATCAAATCTTTGTTGTAGTCTTTCTGTAATTTTCTTTTTTTGACTCTCTATGAAATGTTCTACTTCTTCTCTACGGGTTCTCCATCTATAGACAAACCAACCTTTACGTTCATCTTTAACTCTTATTCCAGTAATGAGTGATTTTCCAAATAGATCATACAAAACCTTTCGTACCATGTTGATTCTCAATCCTGTAGAACTCGCAATTTCTTCATCTGTGGCATCTTCTGCCTTTAAAAGTGATCTTGCAACTTTTAGATATTCATCCCCCCCGATCATGGATGCGATTCTAACAAAAGGGTCTTCGTATTTGTCTACCAACTCTAATCACTACTGATTTTCTATTATTAATCCCTTGTTTCATTTACTATTACATTTTTACCTTTTCTTGTAGGTATGATCTTTCTTTTGGCTCCTGGAAAACTGTTCTTAAACTGCTTTCCTTTTTGAACACGATCAAGAAATATGGCTAAAGCACTAATTTCTGAATGAGGCTGACTTCCTATTCCAACGTTATAATCTGCTAGTTCATATATTTCTCTAGGTACTTTTTCTGCACCTACAACTATTAGCAAATTCTCTTCTTTACTAAGTTGATCTTCAACGTCATTGATACTTTCGCCATACATAGTAAGATGAACTATCTTGTATTCTTCTTTTTTCTTTTTTACAATTGATTTCCAATTATCAATAAATTCTATAACAAAAGTCCCTCCCCACGTATTGTTGATTTTCTCTAAAGTATCTTTAATCTCAGGGTTTACCTCAGTCATGAATATTTTTGTACAACCAAAAGCTCTTGCTACAAGAGCTATATGTGTAGTTACTCTATCATCTCTAACTAGACGTTGTCCTATTCTTACCACTTCAATTGCCATATGTATAATCAAACCCCTTTGGAGAATCTTTTTTGAATTCAGGTGATTTTTGGCTTTGAACAATATCTTTGATTAATTTTTTTAATTCATCAATATTATGTCCGGTTTTAGCTGATACTGCAATTTGTGTCTTATACTCTTTTAAATTAAGAATTTCTATTTTTTCTTCAACTTCATTAGGCGTTAACAAATCTGATTTATTTAAAGCAAAAATTATTCTGTCCATTTCAACTCCTAATTCACTTAATGTTCGCATACAACTTGCAAATTTCTTTCTCAATTCAAACAATGAATCATTAATATCAACTACAAGTATTATGACATCCGTATGAATTAATTCTTCTAATGTAGATTTGAATGCATCAATCATATAGGCTGGTAATTTACTGATAAACCCGACAGTATCTGCAATTAAAAATGGTTCACGATCAATGGAAAATCTTCTTGTAGTAGTAGAAAGAGTTGTGAATAAACTCTGACTTTGTTCTTTTGATTCACCTGTGATTTTATTAAATAATGTAGTTTTTCCAGATGATGTATACCCAGCAAGTGATACAGTTTTGAATCCAAGTCTTTTTCTTCCTTGTCTGTGAAGCTCTCTTTGTTTTCCAGATTTTTCAAGTTTTACTTTTACAGTTTGCATTCTATGTTTGATATCATTATGATAAACATCGATCTCAAATTTTCCTATTCCCATAAATCCTGGTTGTTCTCCCATACTAGATAGACGCACTTTTTCTTTAGCCCTCACCATTTCATATCGTAGCTGGGCCAACTTTACTTGTAATTTGGATTCTGCACTTGATGCTCTACTTTCAAAAATTTCTAGAATTAATGCTTCCCTATCTAAAATTTCTCTATGTAATACAGAAGCTAAGTTATAATTTTGACTTGGTTTTAGTATTTCATCAAAAACAATAATGTTTGGTTTGAGTTTTTCTACGATCTCTTCTAATTTTTCTAAAACCCCCCCACTAATTCCGTATTTTGGCCTCTTTAGAAAATTTTGTTTTATTGTATGTATGACCTGTATTCCTGCTGCTTCACACAGCCCTATGGCTTCCGTTACAGCATCTTCTTTATCATATGTGATTAATATTGCAGAATTCATTTGTTTATCGTATTTCCATGCATGGTTAAGTTAAATCTTCACTAATTTTTCATTACACCAAAGAATAACTCAGTTTGCTTCGAACGTTCCATGATCATGCTTTTTTTAATGCTTTTTCTATATTCATATTCAGAACAATCTCTGCTATATCACTTGCATACTCTGAAATTCTCCTAATGTTTTCTGTTATTCTCCTAATCCTATAGATTTCCTCGTCATCTTTAAGCGATTTCGATGCATCTCTTACTTTTTTCTCATATTTTGCAATATCATTTGTTCTTTCAATTGTTTTTTCAGCCTGTACATAATCTTCTTTGAATAACGCTAAACATGATTCATCTAAAACAGATAAAGCAAACTCATTCATATCTTGAATTTTTTCTACAATTTCTTTTTTTACTGGTTTTTTAAATTCTAATATATCATTTGCAATAAATGCTGCATGATCTCCTGTTCTTTCAATGTTTTTTACAACTAATCTATACCCAAGACAATCTCTGGCATTTCTAAATCCCATTTCTTTTAACATATGCTCATTCTGAATTGCAATTTTTAATTGTCTAATAATATAAAATCCAAATCGATCTACTTCATCATCAGTATTAATTACTTCTTGTGCAAGTTCCAAATTGTTTTCATTCATTGCTAAAATTGCATCATTTGACATTGATTTAGCCAAATGAATCATTCTCTTAATTGCACCATCTACAGATAGTTCTAATAGATTAACAAGAACTTGAATTGTAATTCCACTAATAGAATCTGAAATAATTTCAGAACCCATTAACATTCTTTTTACAGCCTCTTTTACAGAATTCCTTTGGTTTGGATTAAGTCTGCCAGATTTTGGTTTTATGTTAATTGTTTTGTAACCTAAAAAATACAACGAAATTAATTTTCGTACAACTGTTGATGTTTCTTCATCATTTATCTCAATTGTTGCATCTTCTTTCTTTTGTAATCTTGTTTCAAATTTTGATGGATAAATTTCTAATGTCGATGCATCTTTTCTTACCATCCTGATTTGATCTCCTTGTTTTAGCCCAAGATCTTTTATCCATTGTTTTGGTAATGAAACTATGTATGATGACTTGCCTGTGAATTGAATCTTCCTTGTTTCCTCTCTTTCTTCCATAAACTACATTAAAAAATTGAATCTATATAGTTTGGTTTTCATAATATATACTAGCATTGAACTAATATTTAGAAAAGCCACATGATGTTCGTGGAGCAAGTTCTAAAACTAAAGTATACAATTGACGCGTTATTTGGAACCGGTGTTTCAAAATCTTTACCTAAAAACATTGAAATGACTTTTTCAAGAAAAACTGGAAGAATTAGAACTGTAACTCATCAGGGAAAATTGTTATGTACATTAAGAATTGATGGCGGTCTTGCAATTAGTCCTTATTTTGCTCAGATTTTGTTAAAAAGTAAGAAATTCAAAGAAAATTGTTTAGAAATAAATCAAGATGCTGCACCATTTGTTAAAGAAGGAAAATCTGTATTTTGTAAACATGTTATATGGTGTGGTAAAAATATCCGAATTGCATCTGATACTCCTATACTGTATAAAGACAAAGTAATTGCAGTAGGAAAAGCAGTTTTATCTTCTGAGATGATTTCTAATTTTGATCGAGGAGTGGCAATAAAAGTTAGAGATAGTTTAAAAAGTCCTAACGGAGAATTATCATCATGATGCGTGGCGGTAATCGCGAAATGCGAAGAATGATGGACAAGATGGGACTTGATATGAAAGAAATTCCAAATGTCCAAGAAGTAATTATTAAAACCGACAAAAAGGAGATTATTGTATCCAAACCATCTGTTACAGAAATGAAGGCAAAGGATAATTCTATTTTTACTGTAACTGCTGATAGCTATGAAGAACGAGAACTAGAGGTCCCGATTTTCTCTGATGAAGATATTCAATTAGTTAGTCAACAAGCTGGCGTAGATGAAGAAAAAGCCAAAAATGCATTAGAAGAAGCTAAGGGCGATCTAGCAAGAGCAATTCTACTTTTAACATCTGGATGATTTTTGTTCCTATTTGTGCCTAAAAATACGTACAAACTGAATGATTTAAGTAATGGATTTGAAGAAATGAGGATATCATGAGCAATATGGCTGAATCAAAAGTGACAGGAATAATTCAATCATTAAATGGATTAGAGGATAATCTGGATTCTCTTAACAGTAAAGTTGCAGACATGAAAAAACAGATGACGGTAAAAGCATTAAATGAAGTTGACAAACTTTTAGAAAAAACACGAGAAATGGCTACTAAAGAAGCTGAAATAATCATAAATGCTTCAAAAACAAAGGCAACTACAGAATCTGCCAAAATTTCAAAAGATGGTAAATCCAAACTATCTGAAATTCAATCAAATATTGATGCACATTTTGATGAAGCAGTAAAGCATGTTGTGTCAACTGTTTTGAAAGCATAAACCTAAATCACATATTTCCTTTCTCTAAAACATCGATCCATTACTTAATACTCGTATTGGAATTGCGACTACGTATGGCAAACCTTACTATAGATTTTCCACTTCATTAAAGGCACTGAAACTATCCTTTGATTCTATACTTCCTGAAGATATTCCAAAATATGATGGACATTTAGTTCTAACAACAAGACAAGAAGCTCCTATAGAATGTGAAAAACCTATGTTACACGAGGATACTTTTGAGCAACATCATACGGTTATCCGAGGATTAATAATTCAAAAATTGTCATTAGGATATGAAGAAGATCTAATTGTAGGGGTTGATCCTGGTCAAAGAATAGGCCTTTCTATATTTTATTTTGGACGAGAGATTGAAAGTTCATTTAATTCATCTGTTGAAGAATTAGTTTTACATATTATTCGAGTTTTAGGTGGTTTGAGGGCTAAACGTAAGATAGTTAAAATTGGAAATGGAAACATGAGTATTGCAAAAGAAATAGTAAACATGCTTAATCTGAGATTTTGTTCTTCTTTTGAGTTGGAATTTGTAGATGAACATAAAACTAGTCCTAAAATTAAAAATTTTAATCAACGTGGAAAACGTGACATGCTTTCTGCAAAATATATCTCACAAAGAGAAGGTTATCGTTATTCTGTCTTGCCACTTTCTATAACTGGATAATTCTTAATTATGATTTAATTAATTAAAATTTTTTTGAATATTTTATTAAAACAGAATTTGCTTTTTCTCCAAATTTTTAAATGAATGATACTACTGAAAATATTTTTAATAAAATTAGCTATACATATTTATTGAAGATTTAGTGTTTTTCTTGCAAACAAATAACATTGATCGCACACTAAGTTGTAATTTCTATGCTATTTTTATTCTTTTTTTATAAATTTCATCGATCCATCCTTATATAGTTATGAATTCTATATCTAATTACCAAGATGACTTGTAAAGGAATTTGCGTTAGATACAAGGCTCAAAAGCCAGTAGGAACCGGAAGGTATGCTTCTGGACAACGTCGATGTCAAATTTGTGAAATATTCATCAAATGGGAGGGTCTTTGGTGTCCATGTTGTGGATACAGATTAAGAACAAAACCACGAAACCTAAAGTACAAAGCAAAACTACGTGCAAGAGTAGAAGCTGATTCTATTGAAGCAAAAGCCATTGCTGAAAATCAAATAGAGGTTGAAGAGGTTATAGCAGTTAAAGCAAAGCCTAAAGCAAAAGTTGCTAAAGCACCAAAAGTTGCTAAAGCACCAAAAGTTGCTAAAGCACC